>CAXBFT010000004.1:0-29261 GCA_963974945.1 uncultured Alphaproteobacteria bacterium | reverse complement strand
TTAATTTTTGTGACAGTGCGTCATCGACTTCTTGGAATACATCGCGGGCATCGGTGAAAGCTTCGGCAAGGTCTTTGCCCATTCCTATAAATTGTGATCCTTGTCCGGGAAAAACAAATGCGCGCGTCATGGCTTATATCCTTAAAAATTCGAAGTTCGTTATCATGTGTTTATTATTAAGGGCATGACCATATTTTAAGAATAAAATTTGTCAATACATAATGGCGTATGCAGGGCTGTGTTACAAATTTGCATTCCACACTAGTTTTATGCGATTATTTCGTTTGAGGATTTAATCGTGTAATTTTATTACGGTCTTCGCGTTGAGTGTAGTGTATAATTATTGAGCTGTGGGAGGCTGTGTTATGTCAGAATGTATAAAGAATGAGCTTTGGTTTATTATTGATGAAATGAGCAATGCGTATCAAGAGGTCTCGGGCTATGAGGCATTGAATGCGGATTATGCGGAATATGCAGGGATGGCGATCGGGCGATTTCGCGACGTGTTAAAGAACCAATCTTTAACCCCGTGTGAGCTTGATCATATGTTACGTCATGGAATTGCAACGCATAAACGTGATGGCGATATGACAGATTGGCGACGTTTTGTTGCCTCATATATGGCGCAAGCATCAAACGCAAATATTCAGATGGATGCATAAAAGATTATCAAAGTATCAATATGATGCGATAAAACGCAGAAAAATCTTGCGTTATGCTTGATTTTCGGTAATAGTCCCCCAACTTTAAATGCAACCTCGCTGGCGGCTGGTCCGTTGGCTATGTCATATCATAAAGGGTTTTATGAATGACGATAACTCAGGAGGACTGAAAATGCCTTACTACGAAACCGTGTTTATCGCACGGCAGGATCTGACGGATGCTCAAGTAAAAGAGATTACAACGAGCCTTTCAAAGATCATCACCGATATGGGTGGTAAAATCGCAAAGACCGAATTTTGGGGTCTTAAAACTTTCGCTTACAAAATCAATAAAGCGCGCAAAGGTCACTATGTGTTGCTTGAAATGGAAACAGCACCGGAGGCGCTTCATGAAATGGAACGTCAAATGGGTATCCATGAAGATGTTGTTCGCCATCAATCACTTCGTTTAGAAGCATTGACCGAAGGCCCATCTGTCATGATGGACAAAGGCGGTCGTGATGATGATAAGAAAAGACCATATAATAATAGAGATGATAACAATACTGAGAAGGAGGTCGCGTAATGTCTGCTGCTGATGCCCCAACTGTAAAACGTCCGTTTTTCCGTCGTAAAAAAACATGTCCTTTCACTGGCCCGAATGCGCCGGCGATTGACTGGAAAGACACACGTCTATTAGGCCGTTATATTTCAGAGCGTGGAAAAATTATTCCTAGCCGTATTACTGCCGTGTCGCAAAAGAACCAGCGTGAGCTTGCAAAAGCAATTAAACGCGCACGCTTTATGGGTCTTATGCCTTATGTTCAACAAGATACCGACCAAGGCCATAGCAGCCATCAGGGCGGTCGTCGTTAATCTTATTAAGATTTGGAGAAAAGATCATGTCATCTACACAAGTCATTTTGCTAGAGCGCGTTGAAAAACTCGGCGCCATGGGCGAAATCGTTAGCGTTAAACCAGGATATGCGCGCAATTATCTTTTGCCACAAAGAAAAGCTCTTCGTGCAAGCAAAGAAAATGTTGCATATTTCGAAGCACAGAAAAAAGTTCTTGAAGCAGAGGATTTGAAAAACAAAAAAGAAGCAGAGAAAAATGCGAAGAAAATCGAAGGAATTAAAATTCCTGTGATTCGCCAAGCCTCTGAATCCGGTCAGCTTTTTGGTTCTGTAAACTCACGCGATATTGCAAATGGTGTAACTGAAGAATCAAAAGTTGAAATCACACGTAATATGGTGGATTTAAACCAGAGTATCAAAACTGTTGGTTTGATCCCTGTATCTATCGTTCTTCACCCAGATGTTAAGGCTGAAGTTATCGTGAATATTGCTCGTTCTGTTGAAGAAGCAAAAATTCAGGCTGATACAGGTCGTGCACTTGTCGCTGACGGCCGTAGCCGTGAAGCAGAGCCGGAAGAAGACGTTGTTGCAGAAGAAGCAGAAGCAGAAGATGTCGCTGCAGAAGAAGCAACAGAAGCTTAACTTTTTTATCAGGGTAAAATACTATCCCCGATATTCACAGTTATAAAAATTTTAGAGCTAGCGAATACCCCGCGTATTTGCTAGTTTTCTTTTATGAGTACACAGCCAGTTTTTGAATCTATCCCAGACGCGAATTTCGTGCCTGATCGTCCCTCCGATAAACCCCATTATCGTGAGATGCCTTATAATGCCGAAGCGGAGCAGGGCTTGCTTGGCGCGCTTTTGGTTGATAATCGTGCCTATGAGCGCATTGGTGATTTGCTCAAGCATGATCATTTTTTCTTGCCCGTGCATCAGCGCATCTTTACCGCTATTTCGCAATTTATTGACCGTGGTCAGACGGCATCACCCGTTACGCTTAAGAATTATTTTGAAAAAGATGAGGATCTGAGCGATTTAGGCGGTGGCATGTATCTCGCAGATTTGGCAGGTAGTATCATTAGCGTGATTAACGCCCGTGATTATGCGGAAACCATATACGAACTTTATATGCGCCGAGAGCTTATAGGCTTGGGTGAAGAAATCGTCAACGAAGCGCATGAGCATAAGCTTGATTCTGCGGCGATGGATACGATTGAGCATGCCGAATCGCGGCTTTTCTCTCTTGCTGAAAGTGGTGAGGTTAAGGGCGGGTTTGTATCTTTGCGTGATTCTGTATTGGTTTCGATCGAAGTTGCAGAAAAAGCCTTTAAAACGCAAGGTCATGTGACGGGCGCTACGACGGGGTTACGCGATTTAGACAAGCAAACAGGCGGGCTTCACCCGTCTGACCTCGTGATTCTGGCTGGACGACCTTCTATGGGGAAGACGGCTTTGGCAACGAACATTGCGTTTAATACGGCGCGAAGATATGCGGAAAGCGGCGGTAAAGAGGGTGCGCGCGTTGGGTTCTTCTCGCTTGAGATGGCATCCGATCAGCTTGCAACACGTATTTTGGCCGATGTCGCCAATATCTCCGGCCATGCGATTAAGCAGGGGGATATTAAACAAGAGGATTTTCAGAATTTTGTAAAAGCCAGTCAGAAATTGGCGCAAATCCCGCTTTATATTGATGACACGCCTGCGCTTTCTATTGGCGCTGTGCGCACAAGGGCGCGGCGATTAAAACGCCAGCATGGCCTTGATTTTATCGTGGTCGACTATCTCCAGCTTTTGCGCGGTACGGGATCACGTCAAAGTGAATCTAATCGTGTGCAAGAAGTTTCAGAGATTACAAGGGGGCTAAAAGCAATTGCGAAGGAGCTAAATATTCCTGTTCTCGCGTTATCACAGCTTTCTCGTGGAGTTGAGCAGCGTGAAGATAAGCGCCCGATGCTTTCTGACTTGCGTGAATCAGGTTCGATTGAGCAGGATGCCGACGTTGTGATGTTTGTTTATCGTGAGGAATATTACCTGCATCGATCAGAGCCGGAGCCGGGGACGGATAAACATTTACATTGGCAAGAGCAATGTGAGCGCGCGTTGAATGTTGGTGAATGTATTATCGCTAAGGCTCGGCATGGTCCTATTGGCTCTGTGCGGATGCATTTCGATGGGCATGTTACCCGATTTAGCGATCTTGATGAAGTTCATGATCCCAAAGGCTATTAGGTGTAATTGCAATGCGCGGTGAGCTTTCAATTAATCTTTCTGCGCTTTGTGCCAATTACACGGCTATTGATGCTCTTTCAAATATAAATTGTCAGACGGCGGCGGTGGTGAAGGCCAATGCCTATGGACTTGGTGCATCTATCGTTGCGCCTGCGTTATATCGGGCCGGGGCGCGTTGTTTCTTTGTGGCTATGGTTGATGAGGGTGTTGAGCTGCGCGGGGTTTTGCCTGCGGATGCACAAATCTTTATCTTAAATGGATTTTGGCCTGCGCGGGATGATGACTATATCATGTATCATTTAACGCCTGTTCTGGCATCCATGTATCAGGTTGATCAATATCGTGTTTTGGCGGTAGAGTGTAAGCGCGTTTTACCTGCTATCTTGCATTTTGATATTGGTATGAATCGTCTGGGCCTGTCCCGTGATGATGTAAAATTTTTATCAGGCGATGCATCCCTTTTACAAGGGCTGGGTATTTTATATGTGATGGGGCATTTATCATCATCCGAGGAGTGCGATAACCAGATAAATGAAAAGCAGCGTCTTTATTTTGATGAGGTCTCGGCCTATTTCCCGAATGTTAAGAAATGTCTGAGTAATTCAGGTGGTGTTTTTATGGGGGATGCCTTTCACTATGATTTGGTGCGCCCGGGTGTTGCCCTTTATGGTGGATGTGCGCATGCGGGGATGCGTGAAATCTTGCGCGATGTTGTCTCCCTGTCTGTTCCAATTTTACAGGTGAGGGATGCTGAATCCGGTGGTTATATTGGATACAACGAAACGTATTGTATAGATAAAAAAACGAAACTTATAATTCTTTCTATTGGTTATGCAGACGGTTTTTTACGGTCATTAGGAAACGTTGGGTCTTTGTATTTAAGGGGTTCAGCTTTGCCTATACGTGGTCGCGTGTCTATGGATCTGGTAATTTGCGATCTTGATAATTTAGATGAAGAAAATTATCCCAAAGAAGGCGATATGGTTGAGGTGTTGGGCGCGTATCAAACGATAGACGATCTGGCGTGCGATGCGGGGACAATTTCCTATGAGGTTTTAACCAATTTGGGTAATCGCTATAAACGATTATACATCGATTAACCGCATATGCGCGGGCAGATCATCTTCTGATAGCGGCGCGTATTGTTCATAAACATCACGCGGAAAACGAAAATCCCACCATTCTTCAGGTAATGGCAGGAGCGGTTTGTTATGTATTTCGGCGGCCTCAGACATAGAATGGTCAAGAATGTCGCGGTGATCTTTAATCTTTTTGGGGTGGTGGTATCTGCGGTGCGCGGGGTTGTGGGCCTCATCCGCATTTTCCGCGAGGAAATCAAAGGCGCAACCCATATCTAATAATGCGCCGTCACAGGTCTCTAACCCTATGTCCACCGCCATGGCGCGTGGATGACCGCCTGCACCGGCAGTGGAAAGCAGGCGTGGTTCTTCCAACCAATGCGGGTTTTGTTTTACGCGATCTGTTTGCATCATGGCGCTTTGTGCGTCACTTGTACGAAGTCCATCATACAAAATAAAGCGTAAGTTATGGTTTGTCAGGCAAAGCTTGGCCGCGGTATCTACGATTGCGGCTAAATCACGGTGCAGCCATAACAGCGCATCTTGGCGATATATGCGCTGCCCGAAAAGAAGGTTATCTGCCCTGGCGTAGGCCAAATCAACGCGGTAATACGTGGCGTTCATCGGAGTTAAATCTTGGGGTTGTATTTTTTTCATTGGCTTCCGTGGATAGTGCATAAATCTATGAAGTTGAGTCTAGACGTTTTGCGCTATTTCCTTTAGTGTTTTTTCTTCTAAATATAACAAGATAATTAAGTTTTATGACAGAGCAAACAGTAGAAATTCAGGAAGAAAACCCGACGAGAAACGGCCTTATTGATTTTATATTGGATCATATGGCCTCTGTCGGTGCAATGATATTAGGGTTTTTGGCGGCTGTCGGTCGTCTTGCTGATTTTACGGCGCGCGCGGTGAAGCACTGTTTTGCGCCGCCATTCTTTCCATCTCAGCTTTTGCGTCAATTAATTGATATTGGGTATTATTCTTTGCCTGTCGTTGGTATGACTGCGTTGTTTACTGGGATGGTTTTGGCCTTGCAAAGCTTTACCGGCTTTGCGCGATTTAATGCGGAGGGGGCAATTGCCGGCGTTGTTGTTCTTTCTATCACCCGAGAGCTCTCACCCGTTTTGGCAGGCCTTATGGTGGCGGGGCGCGTAGGCGCGGCGATTGCGGCTGAAATTGCAACAATGCGCGTGACAGAGCAAATTGATGCCATGCGCACTTTATCGGTTAATCCGTTCAAATATTTGATTGCCCCGCGCCTGATTGCGGCGACACTGACCTTGCCAATTTTGGTTTTGATCGGCGATATTATCGGCGTTTATGGCGGCTATATTGTTTCAATTTATTCTTTGGGTTTTTCCCCGGGCAGTTATCTTTCACAAACTTGGGATATGGTGGAGCAGATGGACGTACTTTCGGGCCTTTGTAAGGCAGGGGTATTCGGGTTTATTGTGGCGATTATGGGCTGCTATCACGGTTTTAATTCTGCGCGTGGTGCGCAAGGTGTGGGCGCGGCGACGACCAATGCGGTTGTATCATCCTCTATCCTCATCTTGATATTTAACTATCTGATTACACAGGTGTTTTTCTCATGATAGATAACGGATCAGAGTCCGGACAACCGGCCAATGCCAATGAAAAAACCAAGATTGATTTGCGCAATGTCGGTAAGGCATTTGGCACGAATAAAGTTTTAAATGGTCTGAATTTAAGTGTTCCAGCAGGTAAATCAATGGTGGTTATTGGTGGTTCTGGAACGGGTAAATCTGTGATGCTAAAATGTATTCTGGGCTTGATTACGCCTGATTCCGGTTCGATTTTAATTGATGGCCGCGAAAGCGTCGGCGCAGATACAAAGCAAAATGGCGAGTTTATGAAAAAATTCGGTATGTTGTTTCAGGGCGCAGCGCTTTTTGACTCCCTTAAAATTTGGGAGAATGTAGCATTTGGTTTGGTGCATGGGCAGGGCATGGATAAAAAACAAGCCAGAGAAATTGCGATTGCAAAGATCAAATCTGTTGGTTTGCGCGAACAGGTGGCTAATTTATATCCGGCGGAACTATCGGGCGGTATGCAAAAACGTGTTGGCCTTGCGCGCGCGGTGGCAACAAACCCTGAAATCATTTTCTTTGATGAACCGACAACGGGATTAGACCCGATTATGGCGGATGTAATAAACCATCTGATTGTTGAACAGGTTCAGGGGTTGGGCGCTACGGCGCTTTCAATTACCCATGATATGGGCAGTGTTCGTAAGATCGCGGATTATGTGGCAATGATTCATCAGGGTGCAATTGTTTGGACGGGCTCGGTTGATGAATTGGATCATTCAGGCAATCCGTATATAGAGCAATTTATACATGGTCGCGCCGATGGCCCGATTACAAGACGGTTATTATAACGTCTTTGTGTATTTTATGCTTTTGAGCGTAAATTATAGCGTAGATAAATTTAAACAGGTAGAACAATGAAATATCTCTGGTATGGGTTTTTAGGATTATTTTCCCTTGGGTTTCTTGGCGCAGTGGCCAGTATTGGCGGCTTTGTCTATATTCTGAACTATTATAGCCATGATCTTCCGGATTATTCCGAATTAAAAAATTATGAACCTCCCATTGTTACGCGCCTGTATGCAGGTGACGGTCGTTTAATGGCAGAATTTGCACAAGAAAAACGTGTGTTTGTTCCTATTGAATTTATTCCGGATCGTGTTAAACAAGCTTTTATCGCTGCAGAAGACCAGAATTTCTATACGCATAGCGGCGTTGATTTAAAAGCCGTTGCACGTGCAATTGTAAGCAATTTGAAGAATGCCGGATCGGGTAGAAGACCTGAGGGCGCATCCACGATTTCTCAACAGGTTGCCAAAAACTTTTTCCTTTCAAGTGAAGTTTCTTATATCCGTAAAATTAAAGAAGCAATCTTGGCGTATCGCATGAATAAAACGCTAGGCAAGGACCATATTCTTGAGCTGTATTTGAATGAGATTTATTTGGGTGGTGGCGCGTATGGCGTAGCAGCGGCAGCCTTATATTATTTCGATAAATCTCTCGAAGAGCTTAATGTTGCCGAGGCTGCTTATTTGGCTTCTCTACCTAAAGCGCCTAATAATTATCATCCAGTGAAACATCATGATAAGGCGTTGGCGCGCCGTAATTGGGTGATTGAACGTATGCTTGATGAGGGCTATATCACCCCTGCTCAGGCCGAGCTTGCCGAGCTTGTCCCCCTTGAGATGAATACAGATACAAGCGAAAGTGTTGATGCGCCGTATTTTGCCGAAGAAGTGCGCCGTGAATTATCAGAGCGTTTTGGTGAAGAAAGTCTTTATCAGGGAGGTCTGGCAGTTAAAACCTCTGTTGATCCAAAATTGCAGGCCGTGGCAGAAAAGTCATTGCGCGATGGTTTGATGGCCTATGATATGCGTCATGGTTGGCGCGGGGCTTTTGCTACACTTGATGATATGGATGATTGGCGTAAGAAGCTGGCGCAGTTGGATGTGCCGGAAGGTCATATTGATGGATGGCATGTTGCTGCTGTGCTTGAAGTCTCAAAAACCAGCGCAAAAATTGGCTTTGTTGAGCGTGAGCAGAGTGAAATAACTCTGAAGGATAGTGATTGGGCGCGCAAATATTTGAATGAAGGGTATGCTTTAGGCGCGCAACTCACATCGATGGAGCAAGTGGTTCAGGTCGGGGATGTTATTTTGGTTGAGGGGAAAACACACGAAGGGGATGCGTCTAAGGGTTATATTCTGCGTCAAATTCCGATTGTTCAGGGTGCATTGATTGCGCTTGACCCTCATACCGGGCGGGTTTTGGCGATGCAAGGCGGTTGGAATTATCGCTATGGCGGCAGTGAATTTAATCGTGCCACACAAGCGCAGCGTCAACCAGGTTCGGCTTTTAAACCCTTTGTGTATTTGGCGGCGTTGGATAAGGGCTTTACCCCCGCTACCTTGGTTTTGGATGCCCCCTTTATTTTAGAGGATCAAACGGCAGGGACGTGGAAACCCACTAATTATTCAGGTGAATTTTATGGCCCAACCCCATTGCGTATAGGGATTGAAAAGTCACGGAATTTGATGACTGTGCGCTTGGCGGATTTTCTTGGTATGGATTTGATTTCCAAATATTCTGACCATTTCGGTATAACGGATCATATGCAGCCGCTTTTGGCTAATTCTTTAGGGGCGGCGGAAACAACATTGCTTCGTATGACGACCTCTTATGGGATGCTTGTTAATGGTGGAAAAAAACTTACCCCAACCTTTATTGATCGTATTCAGGATCGCTATGGTAAAACAGTCTTCAAGCATGATGAGCGTGAATGCTATGCCTGTGGTCAGATGATTAAATGGGAAAATCAACCAGCGCCGGATGTTCCTGATAATCGTGAGCAGATTGCGGATCCAAGAACAACATATCAGATGGTATCTATTATGGAGGGTGTTGTGCAACGCGGAACGGGCGCACGCTTGCGTTCTTTGGGGCGGCCATTGGCGGGGAAAACAGGGACAACAAATGAATCGCGCGATGCATGGTTTATCGGCTTTACCCCTGACCTTGTCGTTGGTGTTTATACCGGATTTGACAATCCGCGATCTTTAGGGCGACGTGAGACAGGATCTTCTGTGGCTATCCCTATTTTCAAAAGTTTCATGGAGGAGGCATTAAAAGAGACGCCGCCTGTGCCCTTCCGCCGTCCTTCAGGATTGCGCAGTATTCGTATTAACGCCGAAACAGGCGTGCGCGCCCGCCCGGGAGATCAAAAGGTTATTTGGGAATCCTTCGTCACCGGAACAGAACCAACAGATGAGATGTATATTCTGGGTGAGAATGGTATTTCTGTGATGCCAAGTTACGGCAGTGATTATGGTTATGATAGCTATTATGTTCCAAGTGCGGGTGCGCAAGATGGGACGATGCAACCCACATCACCACCAAGTCGTGCCCCGTCTATAAATACGGGAACGGGCGGTTTATATTAAGATATGGCATGGTTTGTCTATATTCTTAAATGTGGGGATGATACGCTTTATACGGGCATTACTACGGATATTCCCCGCCGTTTATCGGTGCATGAAAGCGGTAAGGGCGCGAAATATACAAAAGGACGCGGCCCATTGGCGCTTGTCTATCAAGAGGAATGTTCTAATCGCTCAATGGCGTCTAAAAGAGAAATTGAGATTAAGGCGTTGCCCCGATCAGATAAAGAAATTTTGATTAATGCTGAGCTTTTAAGTCTTTAATCTTTTTAATAAGGGCATTATATTTTGTCTCATCTTTTTTACGTTTGAAGATAAATTGATTTGTCTCTAAATCGACGCTATAGACCATGGAATGGACATAGGCAAAGGTCACAAGCTCATTATACGCACTGAGGATGAGGTCTTCTTTTGCAAAGAAATTAACATAGGACATAAGCTGTTCTTTGCTCATCTCTACCCACTGATCCATAAAAATATTTTTTATATCGCTTTCATCTTGCGCGACATCAGTCTTTAATTTTTGTTCATATTGGTCAAACAGGGCAATAATATTATTGATCTGCTTGCGTAGGGCAGGGAGAAGCTCTTTCGTAAATAATGTGTAGTTTTCTTTAGCAAGCTCCGGGGTTTCAAAATTATAAGGACTTGAAATATCATTTAAAAATTTACGAGATTTTTTATAATTTTCTGTTTTGTCTCTTAATGCTTGTGTGAAATCATTCAAATAAGCGTCATAAAGCGTTTGAATTTCTTGTTTTCGTTGCTCTTTGGCTTCCTCTTTGATGCGGAGTTCCTCTTGCGCGGCTTTTATGCGCGCAGTTTTGGCGGTTTTATACATATATGCGCCCGCGCCCCCTGAAATAATAAAGGCAATCAGGAGAAGAGAAATAATTTTTTGTTTCATAGATCCATGATCTTTTGTTTGGTGGCTTATTTTATGTCGTCCAGATCCGCATTAACGGGGGCATATTTAGAAAGGAACATTTTTTGCTTGTAGTTAAGCTGTGCCAAGCGGTCAACCATATTCGCGTAGTAGCGCATGGTTCCGGTCTTATAGAAATAAAACCTTCCCTCATTTGGTTTATAATAATAACCGCCGCCTTCTTCGATGATAAACTCAATAAGTTTGCGATAGGTCTGTAGGTAATTATTTTGGTATGAAAAATACTCTTTAGACTGATCTTTGAATTCATTCATTTTTTCTTCCCATAAAGGGTCGAGAGTTGAGTAGTCAGCGGAGCGAATACCGTCGCGGATTGATTGATATTGCGCCTGCGCGTCTTCTATATCGCTCATCAATTTTTTATAATTTGTATTCAAATTATTCATGGCGTTATTCATGTCGCCATCAAATTCCTGTGCATAGCGGGTGAGTTTGAAACGCTCCGGCTTGATGAGGTTAGAGAGCTTTTTTTGATACAATAAATCTGTTGCAGCATAATTCCAAAGCGAGACATAAAGATTTTGATATAAAATATCAAGTTTCTGCGCCTCTGTCACACTTGCAACCTGAGATGAGAATATTTTGGGGACTGGCTTTGTGGCCTTATCAACCTGTTTCTCTTCTTGATTGCCGGGGTATGCGCCGCGATATTGTGCAGTCGCCGTTAAAGGAGTGGACAATGTTGCGATCAGTAGGCTATAGCCAAGTGTAATTTTAAGTGCTTTTCTCATGAGGAGTATTCTTGCATGTTGTTGAAGTATTTTCAATCTTTGATGATGTGTTGCATTAAAAATATTATGGGTGATTGGTTATTATCGCGGTAAACTATGAAATGACAGATGAAATTTTTGTGAAATTCCCTCGAAAGCCCCCCCCGCCATTCATTTATGCACCCTTGCGGGCGGCATTATCCATTGTCTTTCAAGATGAGGATCTGCTTGTGCTGTCGAAGCCGAGTGGTTTATTAAGCGTACCTGGCCGCCTTGCCGAACATAAAGATTGTTTAGAATCTCGGGTGAAAGACGAATATCCGAGTGCGCGGATTATTCATCGCCTTGATATGGAAACATCCGGTCTTATTGTGATGGCGATGAATGAACATGCACATCGTCATATTGGGTTACAATTTGAAAAGCGTAGAACCAGTAAAACGTATATTGCACGCGTTTGGGGCGAACTTGATGAGGATTGTGGGCATGTTGATTTGCCGTTGATTTGTGATTGGCCCAATCGTCCATTGCAGAAAATTGATTTAACACGCGGTAAGCAAGCACAAACAGATTGGCGTGTTTTAGAGCGTGAGGGCGCGCAATTCACCAGAGTTGCACTTACGCCTATTACGGGGCGAACGCACCAACTTCGTGTGCATATGGCGGAAATCGGCCATCCTATTGTGGGGGATGATTTTTACGCGCATGAAGATGCGTTTCGCGCCGCACCGCGTCTACATTTACATGCGCATAAGCTCTCCTTTTATCATCCTAAGGATGAGGGGCTTATATCTTTTGAAAGCCCATGCCCGTTTTAATAACGTTCGGGCCGATTGAGCCAGCCTGTTTTGACCCACCAATCAGGGTTTTCTGATTTTATCGATTCTTCTGCCTGTTTTGCTTGCTCATTAGTGTCATATAAGCCAAAACAGGTCGCGCCTGATCCACTCATTCTTGCAATGCGGCATTGATCCGTTGCCTCCAAAGCATAGATCACATTTTTGATGCTGGCGGTACATTGTATTGCGGGGGTGGTTAGGTCGTTATCATAGGTTTTCAGTGCATTGATAAGTTTGTCTTGTGATGACACATCTTGGGGGATGTTCTTATCTTTCCTGTATTTTCCATTATGGTGCAAAAAAACGTCTTGTGTATTGCAAGATACCATGGGATTAACCAAAATCATTGGTATTTCGGGCATGGGCGGGGCGGCGGTTATTTTGTCGCCTATTCCGCGCATAATTTGTGGCGAGCATGAAAAACACACAGGCACATCTGCGCCAAGCTTTGTCATTAAAGGCAGGAGATAATCCGCATCATGGGAAAGTGACCATATTTCCTGTAATCCCCATAATGTTGCCGCGGCATCCGATGAGCCGCCGCCAATACCCGAAGCCAGAGGCAGGTTTTTGGTCAGTGTTATTTTGACATTAAGCGGCATATCGGTGATTTGTGCTAAGGCACGTGCGGCGCGTACAACCAGATTATCGCCATCGATAAAGGATGTGCTTTCATTTTCTTTAAATTTATGCGCGAAGGGGCCTTTGATATGAAATGAAAAATTATGCGCGGCCTCTATCTCAATAATATCGCCAATATCAGCAAAGCAAACTAATGAGTCGAGCGTATGATAACCGTTTGCTAATCTTCCCGTAAGGTGCAGGAACATATTGATTTTCGCCGGCGCAAAAACCGTAATCACTTTTTGACTCATTATGATTTTTGCTTTCTGCTTTTATTTATTTGTCCGCAAGACCTGAATTTAATTTTTCTTCTATGCTCTGGATTTGTTTTTGATCCTCTGAATGGTTTTTGGCGCGTTCCCATTGAAATTTTGCTTCTAAAATGCGGCCGACTTTCCAATAAGCGTCACCAAGGTGGTCGTTGATGGTGGGATCATAGGGTAAGAGCTCAACCGCGCGCTCTAATGTAGATACAGAGTTTTTATAGTCCTTGATTTTATACATCACCCATCCCAAGGAATCAGTAATATAGCCATCAGATGGGCGCAAATTTACGGCTCTTTGAATCATGCTCAACGCTTTGTCCAAATGAATTCCTTTATCTGCCCATGCATAGCCTAAATAGTTAAGGACATAAGGGTGGTCAGGTTGAAATTTTAGCGCGGCTTGTAATTCTTCTTCAGCCCGTTTCCAGTTATCGGCTTGCTCATATGAAATTCCAAGGACGTAATGCAAATGCCAATACTCTTCGGGGATCGTGCCGCCAAGTTTTTCAATGGCCTGATCATATGATTTAAGTGCCAAGCCAAAATTGCTTTGTGCGCGGTGTAAATCACCAATTTTAATCAATGTGTCCGTTGTATAGTCTTTTGAGGATATATCCGAAAGTGTTTTAAGCGCCCCCTCATAGTCTTCAATCTCAGTATATAAATCAGCAATGCTATAGCGAGAAGTGATATAGTTTTCATCGTCTTTTGGAATGCTTTTATAAAATTCAATCGCACGCGTATATTGTTTATTGCGGGCGTTAATCTCCGCAAGTAGAAGAATGCTATCGCTCAGTTGTGGGTGTAGGTAATGTGCAATTTGTGCAAAGACACGGGCCGTTTCATCATTGGATTCATTATAAAGCAGTTTTGATATGTCATAAAAAGATTGCGCAATGCCTTGGCGCGGCGTTCTTATTTTTTCAAAAAGGGGCTTTGTTTTTCCACTTTCTAATGCTGCAATTTTATTTTTCAGATTATCATTTTCGGGCTCTGCCTCTAGGGCGCGCCTATATAGCGTTATAGCCTTATCCTTCATGCCGACATGGCCGTAAAGATCGGCGACGCGCTCTAGCTCTGATGTGGTAATATCTTCTACACGGGTGGCACGGTCGATGATGTTTTCAATTTCATCATGGTGGCCTAAATAGTCAGAGATTAAAATCCCATGATAAAGTTGGGCGGTATTATGTTGCAGATCTTTAATTGCAGATTTTCCATTCGCCGCCTGCACCCATCCGTTTAAAAAGGGGGAGATAAAGCGTATTGTATTGTCCTTAGGCATTCTCGCAAGAATATCTTGTGCATTTTTAAAATTATCCTGTTTTACGGCATCAACAAAAATAAGAATATCGGCAATGGTATTATGCCCATCGGGTGATTTTTCTTTTGTTTGCTTGGCCAATATGATGGCTTGGTTTACATCTCCTGATCCGATTGCCAAAACCATGGAGCGTTGCAAGATCTCATCGGATTCAATACCCGATTGAATGAGGGTGCCTAAAAATTGTGACGCATTGTCCCAGTCATGGTGTATCTGTGCATGGCGACTGGCGAGGTAATGTCCCGCCTTTACGTCTTCTATCGTAAGATTGGCTCTTGAAGGTCTTTGATCTTGTGTCGATGCCGATATTTGATCAGGTGACGGAGCTTGGGCAAAAGAAAACGATGGTATATGCCCTTGCATCGAGATAAGCCCGATAGCGCATGTTGCAAGGAGTATCGATGTTATTTTCATCATGAGTGAATCTCTTTTTGCATGTTCAATGTATTATGCGGCCAAACGAGCATTCATGCCATAGTAGATTTTAAAAAAACTTACATATTTGGATAATTGGGCCCATCACCGCCCATTGGAACACGCCAATTTATATTTTGTGACGGATCCTTAATATCGCAAGTTTTACAATGCACGCAGTTTTGCGAATTGATCTGGAATTTCTTCTCTCCGTTTTCTTCAATCACTTCATAAACCGCGGCTGGGCAATAGCGTTGCGCGGGTTCGGCGTATTCAGGCAGATTAACATGAATCGGAATTGATGGGTCTTTCAGTTGTAAGTGGCATGGTTGGTTTTCCGCATGGTTGGTGTTTGATAATTGCACCGATGTCAGACGATCAAAGGTAATTACACCATCGGGTTTTGGGTAATCAATTGGCGCAAAGTCTTTTGCCTTTCCAGTTTGTAAATGATCGGCATGGTTGGTGAGGGTATGTCCTAGCTTGCCGCCAGTAAGGGTTTCAATGGCGGCATTGAAAAGGCCGCGCCATAATCCTTTGTGGAATCCCGGTCTGATATTGCGCACTGATTTCAGCTCTGCCCAGATCCATGATTTTTTAAGTTTTTCAGAATATGAAACGCACTCACTGCCGAATCCTTCTGTTTTTCCAAGATGTTTAAAGATGCTCTCCGCCGCGACCATCCCTGATTTCATCGCGGTATGATTGCCCTTAATTTTCGGTACATTCAAAACCCCCGCCGTATCACCAATAAGAAGGCCACCCGCAAAGGTGAGTTTTGGCAAAGATTGAAAACCGCCTTCAACCAAAGTCCGCGCGCCATAGGCAACGCGTTTTCCGCCCTCTAAAAGAGGTTTTATTTTGGGGTGTGTTTTAAAACGCTGCATCTCCTCATAGGGGGAAAGGTAGGGGTTTTTGTAATCCAGCCCAACAACAAAACCGATAGAGATCATATTATCTTCCATATGATAAATCCATGATCCACCATAGGTGTTTTTATCCATCGGCCATCCTATTGTATGTTGGCATAGTCCTTGTTGATGTTTTGATGGATCAATTTCCCAAATTTCTTTAATCCCAAGACCATATGTTTGCGGATCAGAGTTTTTGCGTAAATCAAACTTTTCAATCAATTCCTTGGTTAAGGAACCATGGCAGCCTTCGGCAAAAACCACTTGGCGTGCGTGAAGCTCCATCCCGGGTTCAAAGCTTTCGGTTCTTTCACCAGAGGCATTGATACCCATATCGCCCGTGGCAACGCCGATAACCGCGTCCTTATCATCATATAAAATTTCAGCAGCAGCAAAGCCGGGGAATATTTCTACGCCAAGCCCTTCCGCTTGCTCGGCAAGCCAGCGACATAAATTCCCAAGAGAGATAATGAAGTTACCCTCATTATGCATTTGCGGCGGGGTGGGTAAGGAGACGCTTCCTTTTTGTGTAAGGAATACAAATTTATCTCTCGTCGCCGGGCAGGTCAGGGGCGCGCCTTTTTCTTCCCAGTCTGGGATAAGCTCTTGTAAAGCGCGCGGTTCAAAGACTGCGCCGGACATAATATGTGCGCCAACCTCTGATCCTTTTTCAAGAATGCACACGTTGATCTCTTGTCCTTTTTCCTCGGCCAGTTGTTTCAGGCGGATCGCGCAAGATAGCCCCGAAGGCCCTGCGCCGATGATCACAACATCATATTCCATGTTTTCACGGTCTTGGCGAATTGATTCAGGCATAGAGTGGATTCTCCTCTTTATTTTCTTAAGGAACTATTCTACCCTAAATTTATATGAAAATCTCTTAACAAAGCAGGGGAAAACGCTGTGAATGATGCTGCGTTGCACAATGAAATCAAGGTTGCTCTTCAGTGGTATGCTGATAATGGGGTCAGTGATTGCCTGTTAGAAGAGCCATTTGATCATACTGCTCCTGTAGACCCCCCTGTCATTATGATGCCCGCCGCGGCATCAATTGGAAGGGGATCGGAACAGAGCGCGCCATCCCCCTTTCTTGGTAAGATTGATGCTTATGATGAGGCAGTTAAACTGGCTAAGGCTGTGAACACATTGGATGAATTACGTGATTCTATTCTTGGCTTTGACGGGATAGCGATTAAGAAGAATGCCTCTCATATGGTTTTTTCTGACGGACAGGCACAGGCAAAAATTATGATTATCGGCGAAGCGCCTGCCGCGGATGATGACCGCACAGGCACTCCTTTTTCAGGCGAAAGCGGTAAGCTGCTCGATAAAATCTTGTCTTGTATCGGTTTGAGCCGCAGTGCCGATGAGGTTGAAAAGGCCGTGTATCTGACGAATATATTAAATTGGCGACCACCGGGCAATCGTCCCCCTAATTCCGCAGAGATCGAGGTTAGTATGCCCTTTATAGAGCGGCATATTCAATTGGTAAAACCCGATATTTTAATTTTATTCGGATCAACAGTGGCAAAATCATTGCTTAATAATACACAAAGTATCTCACGATTGCGTGGATCATGGCATGATTATACCTGCCAAACTGACGCGTTAGGGGCGGGCGGTGCGTCTATTTCTACGCTTGCTACATATCACCCGCAACAGCTGCTCAGCACACCTTTGCAGAAAAAATCCGTGTGGGAGGATATGCTTCGCTTGCAGGCGAAGATACATAAATAGTGGATCATTTTACATAATTTAATTATTTTTGTGGACAGATGCATTTTTTTTCTATAATTATCTGCTCATTATGAACAGATGTGGCCTTAGAAAAAACTGCACACGCTTAAGCGTTGTTGCAACTATGCTTAGCATATTACTCGTTCCGGTGCAGGAGGCGGAGGTTATTCCTGTGCCTCAGATCAAGCCGGTGTTGAGTGCCTCTGTCCAAGTGCCTGTGCCTGAAACCAAACCTGATGTGACTTCGGAGACTGTTGAATATACGCAAGTCTTTCGCATGCTTACAATTAATGTGGCCAGTCTTTTTACACCTGCTGAAAAAACATATACCAATGGCTTTACCCCCTTATCTGCAAAAGACGCAAAGCTTTATAAGCTTGTATTTGCAAAGCAGATGGCAGGGGATATGAAAGAGGCTTGGACTCTAAGCAAAACCATCAGTAATGATACATTAATGGGGCATGTTTTGTATCAACGTTATATGCACCCTACGTATAAAAGCAATTATAGTGAATTAGCATCATGGATGGCGCGTTACAGTGATTATCCAAATGCAAATGATATTTATAAGCTTGCCGTGTCAAAACGCGGTAGTGATAAGGGTGCATTAACCGCGCCAACCACCAATCGTCTTTTATCGCAGGTCAAAGAACCTACGATGCAATATGGGGTGAGATACCAACCGACACTTAAAAGAACAGCGTCAGAGCAAAAATCTGTTGATGCGCTTAAACGTAATATCAAGGCGATGGTGCGTTCTGGTAAAATGGTCGAGGCATTGAAGGTTTTCACTAATGCACCCGAGCGTAGCTATATTGATAAAGTTGAACATGACCAAATACAAATCATGGTAGCCAAAGGGTTATTCTATCATAATCGTTTGGATTCTGCCCTGAAACTAGCGCAGCAAAGCGCGGATCGCTCAGGGAAATATGTGCCGCAAGGCAATTGGATTACCGGCCTTATTCTGTGGCAAAAAGGTGATTATGTTGGCGCGGCGCGATATTTCGATAGTGTCGGTCGCTCCTCTTATGCCTCAGGTTGGCTTTCCGCTGCGGGTTCATATTGGGCGGCGCGCTCTTATGGTATGGCGGGGCAAGCGGGTAAGCGCAAAGCTTCTTTGAAATTGGCGGCAACGCATACGCGTACATTTTATGGCCTTTTGGCGGCGCAGGCCTTGGGTCAATCCCTCGATTTTGATTGGTCTGTGCCTAAATACAATGTAAGCCACGAAGATAAAATTCTTTCTTATGAAGCAGGTAAACGTGCTTTTTCACTTGTCGCAGCGGAGCGTTATGACCTTGCAGAAGCCGAATTAATGCGCCTTCCTTTTAAACAGGACAAGGATTTATACCGCGCGGTTTTATCCTATGCCTCTCATGTTGGTTTACCGGGGATTGCTTTGCGTCTTGGTAATATGGTTCAGGCGAGCAAAGATAAATATTATGACAGTGCGATGTACCCGATCAGTCCATGGTCACCTGAGGACGGATATAAGCTTGACCCTGCGCTTGTCCATGCGGTTATCCGTCAGGAATCACGCTTTAACCTTAATGCAAAAAGCTATAGCGGTGCGCTGGGGCTGATGCAGGTTATGCCAAAAACTGCGGAGTATGTTGCGAAGATGAAGCATTACCCAACAGATATGAATACGCAAACTTTGCGCATGCCTGCGGCGAATATGAAAGTCGGACAGGATTATTTGGATTATTTGCTCAACGGGCAATATGTGAAGGGTAATGTTGTCGATTTGCTTGTTGCATATAATGCAGGGCCGGGGAATTTATTGAAATGGCGCGGGCGTATGAAGGGCAATACTGATCCTTTGCTATTCATTGAGACGTTACCGGTGCAAGAAACACGCGATTATGTTGAGCATGTCTTATCAAATTACTGGATTTACCGTGATCGCGCAGGCCTTGATCTGCCAAGTCTTGCCGCATTATCACAGGGCAAAGCGCCGAAATATGCGCATGTGATGCAGGCGCAATATCCTTATCAATTGGCTTCTAATTAATTTTGATAAAGACGCGGCATAAGCCAGCGATAGCTTTTCGAAGCTTTCTTTTCCCATGGCAATGCACCATTTTCATCCGGCCATATCAAATGTAACATGGTGAAATTATCACCCTCATAGAACCACTGCGCTTGTGGGCATAGGCTCTCATAGTATTCTTTGGCGATGGCTTTGAAGGTGATTTTGGCATCTTGCAAAAATTCATCATAATATTGATCCACGTCAAAGCTTTCGCCATCACGAATACGATAATTATATTCATTGATCAGAAAATGTGCGGTATCTTTATCTAAACCCGTGACAACAATATCGTGGTGTTTCGTTGTCTTTGCAATTCCGATGGAATAGGCAACAGAGGGCTGCGCGTCATTGGCAGGGATATAGATAATATGGCATCCGTTTTTTTCGATATCTTTATGTGCTTTATCTGCGTGTTCATACATATAATTATCTGTCTTTCTTATGTGATATTAATGCGGCTTAAAATGGTGACTTTCTGAGCATGCGCTCAATTTCGGGCCAGAGATCAGGATCGCCCACGGCAATCACCTTGCCCGCGGAGTTGAGCGTCAGCTCATCCCCGCGCCAATCACTGATATGTCCGCCAGCGCCCTTAATAATCGGGACAAGCGCTGCAAAATCATAGGGCGATAAGTTTTGCTCAAACGCGACATCCATAAAACCGCAGGCAATCAGGCCATACATATAGCAATCACCCCCCCAAACCATGCGCGGCGGCGTTTCAAACAGGTGATAGGCGCGACCGTAATCCTCGCTTTTGTCAAACATCATCGGGGTGGTTGCACCAATGCGCGCCTCGTGAATATCTTTGCAAGGGCGGGTTTTTACAATATTGCCATTCATTGTTGTTTGTGCGCCATCACCAACCCAACGCTCTTTTAAAATCGGTTGGTCGATAATGCCAAGAACAGGTTTATTATCCTCCCATAGCGCGATCAATGTGCCGAAAGTCGGGCGGCCAATCATAAAGCTTTTCGTGCCGTCAATCGGATCGATCACCCATACACGGCCGCTATCGCCTTGGACTATACCGTATTCCTCACCCAGAATGCCGTCATGCGGATATTTTGCCAAGATCATCTCACGCAAGGTTTTTTCAACCTCACGATCGGCGATGGTAACGGGGCTGTGATCGGCCTTGCTCTCCACATCAAAAGGCGTGCGGAAATATTTTTGGATGATCTCACCGCTTTTATCAGCCAGACTATTGGCAAACGCTATAATTTCTTGCATAAATACCTCTTGGAAATTTTATTAAGAATAGAGTGAAGACATGCAAACGGTCAACGACATTAGAAAAGAATTTTTAGGCTTTTTCGAAAAGAAAGGCCACACCATTGTGCCGTCCTCTTCCCTCGTTCCGCAGAATGACCCGACATTGATGTTTACCAACTCTGGTATGGTGCAATTTAAAGACGTGTTCACGGGTAAAGAAAAACGCGATTACAGCCGCGCCACCACATCACAAAAATGCGTGCGCGCAGGCGGAAAGCATAACGATCTGGAAAATGTTGGCTATACCGCGCGCCACCATACATTTTTTGAAATGATGGGGAATTTCAGCTTTGGTGATTATTTCAAGGAAGATGCGATTGCCATGGCGTGGGAACTCGTCACCAAAAACTTCGAACTCCCCGCTGAAAAGCTTTGTGTAACGGTGCATTCCACCGATGAAGAAGCCGCAGAGATTTGGAAAAAAGTCACAGGATTCGCCGATCATAAAATCATACGTATTGCCACCGATGATAATTTTTGGCGCATGGGCGATACGGGGCCATGCGGTCCTTGTACTGAGATTTTCTATGACCATGGCGATCATATCTGGGGTGGCCCGCCAGGATCGCCAGAGGAAGATGGCGACCGTTTCATCGAAATTTGGAACAACGTCTTCATGCAGTATGAGCAAGTTGACGCCGATACCCGCATCGACCTTCCCGCGCAAAGCGTGGATACAGGCATGGGGCTGGAGCGCATCGCCGCGACATTGATGGGGTCAAACAATAATTACGACATCGACATCATGCGCGCGCTTATCGAACATAGCGCCGATTTAACCAGTGTCGCCGCAGATGGTGACATGGCGGCAAGTCATAAAGTCATCGCCGATCACATCCGCGCGGCCAGTTTTTTAATGGCCGATGGCGTAATGCCAAGCAACGAGGGGCGCGGCTATGTGCTGCGCCGTATCATGCGCCGTGGTATGCGTCACGCACATCTTTTGGGCGCGCAAGATCCATTGATGTTTAAATTATTCCCAACCCTTTTGGGCAAAATGGGAGAAGCCTATCCTGAGCTTAAACGTGCGGAAAGCCTTATTACCCAAACTTTGGAAAATGAAGAAAAACGCTTCAAAACTACCCTTGATCGCGGCCTAAAAATGCTGGATGAAGAAACCGAAAACGTGGCGAGCGGCGCAAAATTCCCCGGTGACGTGGCGTTTAAGCTCTATGACACATTCGGCTTCCCCCTTGATCTAACCCAAGATGCCTTGCGCGCGAAAAATATTGAGGTTGATACAGCCGCTTTTGATGGTTGTATGGCAGAGCAAAAAGCTAAAGCTCGCGCAGCATGGAGCGGAGCAGGCGGCGAAACCAATGAAAAAATCTGGTTTGATATTCTGGATGAAGTAGGCGAAACTGAGTTCCTTGGTTACAATAAAGAACAAGCCGAGGGCAAGGTTTTGGCGATTGTCAAAAATGGCGCGCGTGTTGATGTACTATCCGAAGGTGAAGAAGGTATTGTTATTACCAATCAATCCCCATTCTACGCCGAAAGTGGTGGTCAGGTTGGTGATAAAGGCGTTTTTACAAATGATAATGCTAAGCTATCGGTAAGCGATACTAAAAAACAGGTTGCGGCTTTATGGTTGCATATTGTTAAAGTTGAAAAAGGCTCTGTTAAAATTGGTCATGCGGTGGAAATGCGTGTCGATACAACCCGCCGCGCCGCGATCCAATCCAACCACTCCGTCACGCATTTGATGCACGAAGCCTTGCGCCAAGTTTTGGGTGATCATGTATCACAGAAGGGTAGCTTGCAAGATGCGGATCGTACGCGCTTTGACATCTCGCAGCCCATTGGCATGACCGCCGACCAAATTGCGGAAGTTGAAACCATTGTGAATAAACAAATTAGCGCCAATACAGGCGTAACAACCCGTATCATGGCGCTTGACGATGCACGCGAAGCGGGGGCGATGGCTCTGTTCGGTGAAAAATACGATGACGAAGTACGCGTGGTTTCTATGGGCGACAATAATTTTTCTATCGAGCTTTGCGGCGGTACGCATGTCAAGAAAACAGGTGAAATCGGTAAATTCAAGATCATCTCCGAAGGCGCATTATCATCCGGTATCCGCCGTATCGAAGCCGTAACAGGCGCGCGCGTTGATGCATATCTTGCAGGTAAAGAGCAGGCAGCACAGGCCGAGATTGATCGATTAAGGGGCGAAAATAAAAAACTTCGTGATGAATTGGTATCTGTTGGCGGGCAAGCGCAATCAGAAGTGCAAAACACCGCAGATGATCTCATCGCTGATAATAAATCGCTTCAAAAACAAATATCCGAAGCCCGCCGCGCACAAGGCGCACAAACCTCAGATAATGAGATAAAAGACATTGGCGGCATGAAATTCGTCAATAAAATTCTCGCAGGCTTCCCACCCCAAGACCTCAAACCCATGGCCGATGATTTGAAAAAACAAATCGGCTCTGGCGTGGTGGTCTTAATCGCTACGGAAGAGGGCAAAGCCTCCATCGTGGTCGGCGTAACCGAAGACCTCACAGGGAAAATTAGTGCGGTTGATTTGGTGCGCATCGGATCGGCGGCGCTCGGCGGTAAAGGCGGCGGCGGTCGCCCCGATATGGCGCAAGCTGGCGGTTCGAACCCTGATGCGGCAAATGACGCGGTTACGGCGATTGAAGGTAAATTGGCGGGTTAGGGCTTATATAGGCGCTACTACGCCTACGGCATGGCAGGCATTAATAAAATCGTTGAGGGTTATTTTTTTAATGTCCAGATCATCGGTTATCATTTTGATGAGCTCTAAATCTGCAATAAACCCATGATGTCCTGCGCTGTATATTTCCGCGCGCATTGGAATTTCAAACTGGTTGCAGGTCACTTTTATTGGCCTGTTTCCCAGTATGTAATAATTATATATATATTGCTTTGATATGGTTATTTCTCTCGCACCGGCGTTACACCAAAAGAAAGGCATTGATTTACAAAATCGTCTTTGCTTATTTCCTGTGCGTCTGTTGATTCCAGAAAACGAATAATAAGCATGTTATCAATGATAAGTTTTTTAGAATCCAAATCAACTGTTTCGGCCAACACAGGCGCCTCGTTAAATATGGTTAATCTGACGGGGCGCTCCCCGAGTAGATAATATTCAAAATACTCTTTTGCATTTTCATCAAATTCAAATTTGAATTCAGTCATGTGTTGGCGCGTTCTCTGTGTTGAGCTGAGCGGCTATAAACGCCTCTCTCTCTTCTGATAATAATGTCATAAATTGATCATTGCTATCAAAGGCATAATAATCACTGGTGACTGTTTGCCCTAAATGCTCATTCGCAGGTTCCCAACCATCTTTTTTAAAGTCGTATCTTAATATGCGCTCAGTGACAAATCCATCTTCAGACAGGCTTGATGCATCAATGGTTTCGTTTCTTAGGTCGTGAATTTCCTGCGGGCTAAGCATTTGCATGTCGTTATCAATGGTTAGAACTTCACAAAGATATTCTTTTTTTGGGCCTCCCGTATATGTTAGGTACGAAACAAATTCTTCTGGTTGGAGTATTCCAATCAAAGTTTCGGGTCTTAAGCTTGCATCAATTTCACTGGCCTCAAGATGTATTTCTTGTGCGTGGCCTGTTCTGTTTGATGCTCTCTCAAATGGGAGCTTTTTATATACGTCGTCTGCCATAGTTTTCTCTTAATATCTGCTTTAATGTATTATATATTAATAAATGTAAAAATTACTCTAAAATAAATTTTTGATATTCTGTCTTTTGGTATTCGTATTGATACAACATTGCTTCCATGCGGTCTTCTCGTGTTGAGCTTAGAGCATGTTTTGAGTGTATCCTAGGGTCAAGGAGGTCGTCATATCCATGATCCCTTGATGCCTTTTGATTGTGATAACGGCATTTTGCCATTGCAAAGGCCATTAATTTTTTCTCATCTTGTGTCATTTCACGATTTCGTGCATTTTCTGCAATGGAGCGCGCAAAATTTATTTCTTCATGTGTTCTTTCATAAAGGTCTTCTATTTGTGATGCAACGATTTGAATTTCCACTGTATGTGGCTCTGCATTGCCAACAGGCAGCGCAATCTTTGTATTGATGCATCTATATCCTGTTTTTATTTTTGGGTTTTCAAATAGGTCATTCAAGGTAACTATTTCTGCGCCATGTTTTAACATCAGGTTTGAATTGGGGTTAGATAATTGGAGCTTTGTTTTTAATACAGAGAGGGGATCGCTCACGATACCTTTGCCGCGCTCATGATCAAGAACTGCCAAATGATCACCTTCGTAATCATCGCGCGCTTTTCTATTTACGCTTTCCATAAGTTTTGTGTCGCCAATAACGAAATCATCCAGGCCGACAGATTTTCTGAGGTCGATTAAGAAGGCGTGAAGCTTTTCTTTGGCTTCAGGACGCGTTTCAAGGACGCGTTCATACGTCATTTGTTGAACAGGCCTTCCGCTTGCGTCTTTAAATCGCTCATTTATGTAGTACATTTTTCTATCACCCAATAAGCATTTTATGCCTAAAATAGAATATCATTATTATTTTTTATTTAATCTAGCAGATTTCTTCGTCAGAATGCAACAGTCATGTTGTATTTTGCATGGCTATCATGCTTATTATGCAACCCTTCTTTGAGATATAATTTACGCTTGCATCCATAGCGCCTGACCGATATATAAGATGCACATAAATTATAGGGTAATAAGGATTTTTAAAATGGCTATTGAACGTACATTCTCAATTATTAAACCAGATGCAACGCGTCGTAACCTGACAGGCGCGGTTAATGTAAAATTAGAGGCGGCGGGTCTTCGCATCATTGCACAAAAACGTATTCATATGAGCATTGAAAAAGCACAAGGTTTTTATGCTGTTCACTCTGAACGCCCTTTCTTTGGTGAATTGACAGAGTTCATGTCATCGGAGCCGGTTGTTGTTCAGGTTTTAGAAGGTGAAGATGCTGTTGCTAAAAACCGTGAGGTTATGGGCGCAACAAACCCGGCCGAAGCGGCAGACGGTACAATCCGTAAGGAATATGCGTTGAATATCGGTGAAAACTCCGTCCATGGATCAGATTCACTTGAAAATGCAAAAATTGAAATCGCATATTTCTTTAATGATGATGAAATCGTAGGGTAGTCTTACGCACGCATTACTATTACTGATCGACCCAGATTTTAAATGCCGCCTTTGTTTGTTCATTGGCGGCGTTTAGTTTTCCTGCCTGCAAGATTGCATCATCTTTTTTGCTGGTCTTCGCGTATTTTTCAATATTGCCTGCAATGCCACTGATAAGCTTCATGCCGAAATTTCCTGCCATGCCCTTAAGTTCATGTCCGCGCGCGCCGATAGCGGCTATATTGCTTTGTGTAGCTGCATTATTTATGTCTTCGATAAGCTCGTCTGATTTCTCAATAAAGCCTTGCAGAAGAGACGTGAATTGTTCTGCGCCCAGTGCATCTTTCAGGCTTTTGAGCATTGAGACATCAAGGAAATCATCAATATTAATTTGATCCTCTTGTGTTGTTTTCTGCGTAAGGGGAGAAGACTGTGTTGTTTTTATAGTGTTATTTTCTTGAACTTTTTCGGGTGGAGCAACCACTTGTGGTTCACGTTGCTGCGTGGTTTCTTGTGGGGTATTTGATGTCGTATCGGTGGGCGCAGACAAGTCGCGTTCTACTTCTTTTGGCGATGTTGAATGCTGTTGCATAAGATATTTTTGTATTTCAGTAAGATCTTCTGCAGGTTTTTTATATTCGGCTTCTGTGTTGGGAAGGTCTCTGTGTGGTCGCGGTAAATCTTCTTTTTGTGTGAAATCTGTGGTCTCGTCAAAGCTCAGATGAACCTCTTGCATTAAAATGGGGTCCGTCTGCGTAGAAGGTGCGGATAATGCGCTGTCGGCTATAAAGTGTTCACGATCATCAATTTCAAAGCTTTGCGGGATATGTGATAGGCCGTGTTCTTGTGGCATGTGCGTGTTTTCCTCTTGCTTTTCTGCGTCCTGTTTTGCAAAAAAGTTATCTGATAGCGGGTTTTCAAAATGCCCTTCAGAGGCATTATGAATGACCTCAATTAGCTTTTTGGCTTCAATAGGTTTGGCAACGAAACCATTCATCCCGATGCTAAAGAATTCCTTGATTTCTTCGAGCATAACATTACCTGTGAGCGCAATAATCGGGGTGGAGGCAATGTTACGATCTTCGTTTGCTCGTATTTTTATTGTGGTTTCAATCCCTGATAGGCCATTCATTTGAATATCCATTAAAATAAGATCAAAGCTTTGCTTATTACATATTTCTAAGGCTTCAAATCCATTTGCTGCAACGCTAATTGTATTATTCAGCGGTTCAAGCAGCCCCTGTAAGACTTTACGGTTCATTTCATTATCTTCTACAATAAGAATGTTCATATGGCGCATGTCCGTTATGTTCTCATTCCGTGAAGTTTGTGGTGAAATATCGGTCGTATCAACATTATCCTGTTCTTTGAGGTCGAGATTAAAGAAGAAGGTGCTTCCTTGATTCTCTTCGCTTTCCACATGTATATTTCCGCCCATTGCTTCGATCAGCCGTTGAGAAATGGCAAGCCCGAGACCTGTGCCGCCATATTTACGTGATGTACTGGTTTCTGCTTGGGTAAAGGGGGTGAATAATTTGCTTTGCCCCTCTTTGGAAATACCAATGCCACTGTCTTTAACGGCAAAATGAATTTGTGCTTTGTCATTAATAGTGACGGGCTTGATTTCAATTGTGACGTGGCCTTGTGCTGTGAATTTCAGACCATTATTGACCAGATTAAGCAGAACTTGGCGCAGGCGCATCGGATCACCCGCAACAATATGCGGTGCGTCGGGCGCAATGTTAGATATAAGGGAAATATTTTTCTGTGCCGCATGACCGGACATGAGGGCAGTGACATCTTTTGCCAATTGTCTCAGATCAAAATTCACGACTTCAAGCTTCATTCCGCCATGTTCTATTTTTTCAAAATCTAAAATGTCATTCAGTAATGCCATCATGGTTTGCCCGGAATTATAGATGGTTTCTATGTAGTCGCATTGTTTGGTTGAAAGGGATGTTTGTTGTAACAACTGCACCATGCCCAAAATACCGTTCATGGGGGTACGAATTTCATGGCTGACCACGGCTAAGAATGCAGATTTTGCTTGGTTGGCTTTATCAGCCATGTCTTTGGCTTGGCGCATTTCTTCTGTGCGTTTAATCTCTCTCTCGCGAAGCTCTGACATAAGCTCACGCTCGCGCTCGATCACGCGCAGAAGCCTGGCCTGATCGGCAGAGTCTTTTGATTTTTGCAGGCGTGCCAAAGATTGATCGTCATGCTCTTTTTTCTTGCGGCGTTGCTTTAGGAGTTTAACGCGGTGTGCATTGGCCATGATGAAGGCTGCCATGAAAAACATGGTTTCCGGAATGTGTAGGAACCAAAAGGCATTAATCGTGAGTGAATTGAGCGGAATGATTTGCAATATGGCCAAAGATAAAATTAAGAATGCTAGAACGGAGCAGGCCAACCCACCACAGAAAATACTGGTAATAAGCGGTGGTTTTCGACTAGTGAACATTGCTATAATAATCATTGCAATTGTTGTTATGCATAAGGTGCCAGCAAGGGCAATCAGGCTTGATGTTCCTGTTCCCAATATAAATAAATCAACCAAGGACACGACAAGGATAAAGATTGCCAATGCAATCATAGCCATATTTTCCATTGGTCTTCGGTTATATGTGATTTGGGTGAAGAACTTTGTTGAGATCAGTAAAATTGCAAAGCTTATTATATAAAGGGTGAAAAAGACCTCTCCGCGTAGGATGCTTTCGCCG
Organism: uncultured Alphaproteobacteria bacterium; assembly: GCA_963974945.1. GTDB lineage: Bacteria > Pseudomonadota > Alphaproteobacteria > Micavibrionales > Micavibrionaceae > UBA1672. Next base: position 555 of record CAXBFT010000004.1, on the reverse strand, counting down.
ATGAGGCGTATATCTGTATTTAAAAATAACGCACATAAGATGAGGTAATAGGTGATGAGTGATAATGATGCGTAATGTTTGCGCAAATAAAATGAGGCTGTGAAAAAGGCGATGGCAACGATAAATAAGAATACGGCGATGATTGTTGTAAGTTTACCATCGAGCAGCAGGCGCATAAAATCATCTTGAGACATGATTTGTGGGGCAAGGGTAAGGGGGAGGCCGTTTTGGGCCTCTATGCGGATAAGGATTGTATTCTCTGCATTGGCTTGGATTTGTAAGGGGAGGGCAGATCCTAAAAATGGAGATTTGGTTGTTTTGTCTAATGACGGATAGGTCGTGAGTGTTCCGGTGGTATGATTAAATACGGATATATTTTTTGCAAGTCCAATGCGCCCATCAAGAGTATTCCCAAAATGTAGAATCCAATTGGTATTATCTGTTGGGTTGGAGACGGCGAAGATAATCCAAGTCGGAGCGTTTTTCTTGCTCACATGGATAATATTGGTGGTGCTTTTTTGGCCGCGCAGATTACCGTCATGGCGTGACATGATG
>CAXBFT010000003.1:0-29551 GCA_963974945.1 uncultured Alphaproteobacteria bacterium | reverse complement strand
ATAGTAAACCTTGTGAAATATCACTCATCTCATTCCTCCATAAAAAAACCCGCTCATTCGCGGGTGAAATATTAAACATTTAAAAACTGACTTATCCTTCAAAATCAAAAACCTGACGGATCGGAATAACGGGCGCACGCGGGCGCGTATCGGGTTCAAACATCTTCACAACATTTGAAAAATACCCAAGATGCACATCCCGACCTTTTGTAAAACCTGTCGATGATTTTTCATTAATAAAGTCAATAAAAACACCTTTGGCCTGCAACAAATCATCCTCAACGGCCTTTAAGCGCTGATGAACGTCACTGCTGCTCATCTCTTTCCCAAATGGTTTCAAATCGCTTGCAAGGTCAAAGACATCATGCTCTATCTTTTTGATATATCCTTGCGCATTCTCAACGGCCATCTGTGTTGCCGTTTTGGCAAAAATCCCATGATCCTTTTTAACCGATTGCAGATAGCCAACATTAGAATGCATCTCAGTAGCCAAATTTTCCGCCCGATCAACAAGATCATCAAGACAATCAGGGGCATCGTGCGTCCCCAATACTTTTTCAAAAAAGAATTCACGCAAAGAAAATGTCATATCATCGTCCCCATATCAAACAACAAGTTGAGGATCATGTAATGAACGATCAACCTCAGTCACCTTTTTAAGCAGAAAAACAAGGGAAGACTCTTGGCCGACATGATGTTTCATTTCCTGCAGAAAAATCCCTTTTTCAACTTTATTAAGGTTATTATAAGCGGCGCTGATAATATTTTCTTCTTCTTGATTATACCGTCTTACGGCTTGCTCTGGCACCAAATCAGGTGACTTACTTTCGCACATATCTTTCAATTCGGTAAAATATTGGCGGCTTTCATGACAATATTGCGCAATGTCCAATGCTTGTTTTATGCCCCACGCATTGTCTTGCGTATAAAGATACGTTCTGCACACGCCCGCCCCTTCTGATAAATCCATTAGGGTCTGATTTATACGCATTTGTGCATCTTCAGGAACGCCGCTATGCTCTTTTAATCTATGTCGCAAGGGCCCTAAAGCCTTTCGAACAGAGGAAAGTTCCACCTCCGAAATCATCAAAAAATCTGATAATGAAAGGCCATCACCCCCTGCATATCTATTGAAATCCTCTGCCATATTTCACCCCCCATAGGTATCATTAGGAAGGCATGTTACCGCATTACTTTTTAATATGTCAATTATATTAAATCAGACATCAAACTGCCCTTCCTTTATACGGTGCAGATCTGATGTCTTCATCCAATTTTGCCGCCCACCAATGGAGGATTTCTTCAGCCGATCAGGATGCAAAGATAACGCCCCCGCCACCGCATCAATGCCATCATCTTTACTGCGGCTATTATCAGGTCGCCATTCGCGCATCTCCATGATAAAGGGCGTTTGGCGCACGCTCTCATGCACATAAAGACGCTTCGCCGCCAACAATGCGTCAAACCCCTCTATAATGCGCTGCGCCTTGGCTTTGCGGCTGTGGATTTTCTGGATACTGCACGGTATTTTCATTGCCTTCAGGCAGGTCTGCAAAATCCCGGGTAAGAATTTTGCTAGGCCATTATCCTCTACTGCGATAAAGGGCAGGTAAAAGCGCTTGATGATCTGCGCCGCAATTTTACATTGCTCATAGGCACTATTTTGATCCTCACCAATGGGAGGAAGGGTAATATACTCTACATGGTGCAGATAATAATTCCCGCCCTCATCGCCAAAAACCACCGCAATAACGCTATTATCCCCGCCATTTTTGGCCAGAGCAGGATCCCACCAACATGTCGCCGCCGCCATTTTCTGATGCGCCAGATACAGGCTATTGGTGATTTTGCAATATTCCGCGTCCCCACTGTAATATCGTAAATTCTCTACATCCAAACGCCCCTCCATAATATTCACAGGGCGCAACATCATCTGGCTTTCAAATTTATTCGGCCCGGCATCAATTTTGATTTGTTCAATATCCTCCATAATATAACGCTCAGGCCATGCGCTCTGCCCCTGATCGGTGATAATCGGCAAGGACAGGCGCTTGAAACCATTCAAAAACGCGGCCTCCTCGCCAATTTCTGCGCGCGCTATATCGGCGTAGATTGAAAAATATGTATGCGGCGTTCCCACATAAAGCTGCGTCCCACCCGCAACCAAAACATAGGTAATCTCGGACAGGCGATGGCGTAAATCCTCGCGCTTTTCGGCGCTGTCACAGGTATTGGGAACTTCGACATCATCGCAAATGACAATATCGGCGCGGCTGCCTGTGATATTGCTGCTGACACCGTGGGCAATCATCGATGGATCACGAAGCTCGGTTTCCCTATTCACCGTAAAGCGATCACTTGCCCATTGATCGGGGGATTTCGGTTTTAGCCCCTTGGTTAAGGGGTGGCGCTCTATAATGCGCTTCACATTGCGCACCATCTCCCCCGCCAATTTCGAATCCGCCGCCAAAACCAAAAGGCGAATATCGGGATTGATATATAAAAGCCAAGCAGCAAAAATGCCGACAATGCTCGACTTCCCCGCACTTCGAAACGCCATAAGCAATAAACGCTTGTCTCCGCTGCGCCACGCATTCTCTAACCATTGCGCCATTTTCAGATGCAGAAACGGCGTTTTATAATTCTGCCGCTGATTCCACAGCACTAAAAAAAGGCGAAAATCCGCCTTAGTAAAATCATCCATCATAACTGCCTCGGTTTAGGAATAAAAAAGCCCCTGAAATTAGGGGCTTGGGAACTACATATTATGCTCTTGCGGCACTTCGGGCGGGATCTGATCGGGCAAACAAACCTCAATATCAACTGCGCGCCGATCAAAACGATGGCCATAATTGCGGGTAATAATACGATCTTCCGAAATACCCATCTCTATCAATTTTTGCTTTATGCTCTCTAATCGATCATCAACATAACGTTTATTGACCTCTCTATGACGCTCTAAAATCGCATCAAAATTATCGGGCATTTGGGTTACACCATTGCCTCGCCCATATTTTTCATCCAAATCATATGATGCATGGCCGGATAAAATGAACTGAATTGACGGATCATCTATGACATAATCTGGAATGGTCTTAAACCAGTCTTCTTTATCATGCGTTTGTTTGGCTTCCATTCCAAATTTAAAGGACAAGGTCTTAGGTTTATCTGATGGTGTCCAAAAGAATTTGAAATCATTCATATCCGCATATCTAAAATCTTTAAACGGATCATCAAAATAATCTTTAAGATCGCTCATCTGATATTCTGCGGGGCAAAACATCTCGTTTTTATGCTTTGGCTGAAAAATCACCGCATTCTCATCACCGCTCTGCGCGCCGAATGTATCTTTTATAAAATTCTTAAAATCATAAAGATTGGCATCCTTCATTAACGTCGATGCAACAAAAAGAACACCTAGAATAGCCCCGACAGGCATCAAAGACCCTTTATTAGGATTAGAGAAATAATCCCGATCATCCTTGATTTTATCTTTGTCATTAAACACAAATACACCCGCCCTTATTCACTGGTCAAATAGCAATAGCGGATTTGATATGTAAAAGTCAAACTTCGCCCGCATTTTGTATCTCTGCCTTCGCCGTTTCAATCATTTTTGCCAGCGCCTCCTTCTCATTTTCTCCGCCATTTTGATCCGTCTGCTTTTCAAGGTCTTGCGCAAAAACCATCAAAAGCTGCATATGAGAAATGGCGCTTTTACACGCATCATGCTGGCGCTTAACCTCTAATGGCTCATTCTTTTTCTTATCGGGGTTATAGGGATGGTTGGGCGTGTTAACCTTATGCGAGGCAATCACCTTTTCCAATGCATGCGGCAAAAACCGCTTCACCCGCGCGCGCATCTGCTCGTCCAATGATGTCATTAAATTTTCCTTTCATTAAAATCAAGCCATAAAAAAACCGCCCGTTTCGGGGCGGTGCATCTCTGTAATATTAAAGTTAGACCTTATGGCTGCGGCGTACCATCGTCAATTGGTTTTGGGTTTGGCGTATCACCCAATCCACCCAAATTTTTACCGGCCAATCCTTTGCGAACAATATCAATATCATCTTGTGAAATCGATACCCCCCCCGCTTCAGAGGATGCTGGAATCTTATCCGCGCCGCTCATTTTATTCCAATCAGGCAAAAAACCTGCATTATCATCCTTAGGCATAGGCATTCCTTATCTTCAATATATCAATCGAATAAAGAATATTATCCTTGGCGTATTTTTTTGTCAAATACCATCAAAATTTTGAAACAATATACCACTGCCCGCCATCACTGACCACGGTGATGGCCTTATATTGCGCGGAGAGGGGCTGGCCATAGCCATCGGGACCTGATGCGCCTTGCTCGGTCACAGTGATGACATTGGATGAGCTATCCGTTTTCTTGATCGTTACGGTACGCCCTATACTTTCCGCGGCATTCGCGGGTGGAAGGCGCGCCGTCATCGCCCCACCATAAGAGGATAATAGGTACGTATCTACCGCCATATCAATGTCATATGTGCCGATTCCATCGAAATAGCGCGTATTGCCGCTGGAGCGGTTAGAGGCGATCACAAACCACTCCGCCCCATTAGAGACCATCATCACATAATCATTCTCCGCGCCAAGGAAGAAATCCTTCCCATCCGCGCCCGCGCCGCCATCTTCCCTCACGGTAATCACATTGGATGAGCTATCGGTTTTCTTCACCATCATCATTGCGCCAACCGCGTCTCCCGCATGGGGCAATACCACCTCTAACGCACCGCCAAAGGATGATACCAGATGCACCGAATGGGATGTATCAAGGCTCACACTGCCGCTTGCATCAATAAATTCGGTGTCATAGCGTTGCAGACTGGCGTTTAAATCCGTCACTGTGGTTTTTTGCAAGTGGTTTTTATACGGATACCCCGCATTATAGGCGCTATATTCTCCGCCAGATAAATCCCAAATCGCTGCGCCATCACTGGCAGAGAACAAATTATAAATGCTTGTCTCAATTGATCCTGCCTCTAATTTCACATTCGGCACCGAATTATTGCTTTCGGCGTATGGGTTAATCAGCAAGGTTTTTTCGGTGTTTGCGCCGATAATAAAGCACCCTTGCGCGCTGCCCTTTACATTGGCTTCGCAGTCGATAAAGGCATTGTTATATTTGCCGTCCTCCACATAAAACCCCGCCCCCGAAATATCCGCGCCAAGCGAATATGCGCGGCAAGCATAGAACTTATTGGCATTGGGCGTATCCCCCGCCCCGCTTCGGGTCAGATGAAAACCATGAATGGCGGGCTGCTCCACCAAAACGCGGGTGAAATTATTCCAATAACACGGATAATTAGTGTTGTTATAACCATCAAGCTGCACCCCGATATTGGGCGCAACGATGGTCACATCCGTGAGCGCCGTTTGCACCACGGGACGCGTTAAACCATACAGCTTCACCCCTATATCTCCGCCCTCGATACGGATATTCGAAATGCTGCAATGATCCTCTAACACCTCTATCGGGTTAAAATCATTGGCATTGGCCTTGATGACACTTTTTTGCCCTGCCCCGATCATGCTTTGGCGCGATGTCAGCCTGATAGTTGATGAGATTAGATACGTACCTTCGGGAATAAATACGGCATTTGCCGCGGTTAACGCGTTGATAATCGCATTTGTATCATCGCTCAGACCATCACCCACCGCGCCGAAATCCTTGATACTGATAAGGTCGGATAATTTATCATGGCTCGTGCGCGCAATGGCCCCCGTTCCTGTCGCAGTGAAATCAGGTTGCGCCATCGCACCCTCAAGACTCACCGCCACCATCTCCCCATCCCCATCAAAGCCCAGCGCCTTATTGGCTCTGACCGCTCGATCCGGCAAAATGGTTGCGGCTGGCACATCATGGTCGCCATATTTAATCATCATCTCATTTGCACGGTTCACCTGTTGCAGTGACGCAATGATATAATCAAGCTCGGAATTAATGCTGCGCGCACTGAAATCTCCGCCCTCAAGGTAATCGGTGATGCGCTCAATTTGAAGTTCCCGCGATAGGCTCACTATAACACCATTGGCGGGCGCGGCATCAAACACCACACGGCCCCCGCTCGTTTCCCCCGCGCCGTTAATCGTAAACCCGCTCACCTGCTTGGCTCCATCCAGATAAACGGCCAGATCTTCGCTGGCAAAAATCGGAAACGCATATTCAAATACGTCATCCGCGCCATTGGCGCTGTAACGCACAATCGGGGTTATATTTGGAATTTTAATATGATCGGTCATTCTTTCTCTCCTTTAAATTTCAGGCACAAAAAAACCCGCACAAAGCGGGTTAAATTCAATTTTATAATCAACACCATCACGCATCCAAATGCCTGATGACAAACATTTCAAGGTCATCTTCAGCATTATTAAAGGGACCTTGTTCAAAACCATGATCTTGATCTTCTTCATCCGGCATCATATCAACGCCATTGAGGAAATCTTCGACATCCTGTTTTTCAACACAGGCATAATTAAAACGAGAGCCGCAATCACTCAGCATCTTTTCAATCAAGCCATCATCACCGGGAATAAATAAAATATCCTCAAAATTGGCAACAACACTGGTGTTATTACGCGCGGAGAAATCTTCAAACACGGCTAAGAACGCCTCATTAGACAGCCCGCTATCTTCCATTGCTCTGGCTTCGACCTCACCATATTCATTTGATGTTATATCCAATTCAAGCGCATCTTCTGCAGATGGATCAACAGGAACCATAACAACACCGCCATCTATAAAATTAGAGACACATATAAAAGTTTGGCTTTCATCAAATGCCTGATTATTAAATGCTTGGGATGCTGTTTTTTCCATATTGCTTTCACCGTTATTGCCCATTCAGGCTGTATTTTATTGATCTATTATGATTAATTCAATGGTGAATATTCATCAGAGATATTACTAAACTTACGCAGCTCGGCCTCTTCCTCTGTTTCAAACTTTATATCATCACGAAAAGAAATCACTGCATCCAAGCCCGCTTTGGAAATATAAGCATAAGAGAACAAAACACTATTTTCTTTTTCAACAGTTTCAAGCGCCTTTATATCACCGCCTAAAACCATCGTACCGCTTTCCTTAAGATGAACATCAAGATTCAATCTGTCTGCGCATTCATTAATAACATATTCAAAATCACGATCAGATATTTGTGGGTATGAGTTGACGGCGCTATCCGTCAATGAATTTTCGCTATAGCCCATTTTTTCAATAAGGAGGTATTTTACTGCATTTTTTAACGCATCATCACTTGATGTTTCTGCAAACTTTGCACGCATATTAAAGATCCAACATATTTAATTAACATATTATTTTCAGAATAATGCCATGGTAAAAATTAAAAGACAATACAATTTCACGAAAGGTTCTTATTGATGACATCACGCATCCAAATAAGGTTTCAGATCACCTTTCTGATTTATAGAAAGACAGCGATTTTCTACATTATAAACAAAATCAGACCGTTCTTGTGCGGTATCAAAGATTTTTAATGTACCATGGTGTCGCGGAAATTCCTGTTCAATCTGTGCAAGCTCACGCTCATCAATTATAAACGCGATGCATCCATCAAAAACAGGCGAAATTGCCGTGACTGTATTACGATGCTCGGCATCTTGCAATTGCTCGACCAAAGACACCGCAAAGCTTTGATGTGTTAACCCGGTATTTTTGATCAAATTCTTATAAAAACCGGCTTCTGCGTTCAATAATATTTGTCCCAAAGCATTATCGGACGCATCGTCACCGGAAGAATCCAGAAAATTATCAAATAATTGGCCGCTATCACCTGAACGCATTAATTCGTGTTCAAAAGTATAATTGAGCGCCAAGCAATATTTTGCCGTTTTAATTTCGGTTGTTTTACCCATGGCGGGATTATAAAAATGCCCCTGCAGCGCGGATTTAGATTGATCCATAATACCCCCTGATTTTTTTATTATGGAATAGGCTATATGTTTTTTTATTTAAAGTCAAAACAATGACGATAATGCGCCCTGCCCTAAACTGCTAGCCGCGCTGAGCCGCCCTTTTTCTTCTAATTGCGTGCGTTGCAAAACGTTAATGGCATTGGATTGGGATAAATCCTGATCAATCGCTTTCAGGCGTATATCGTCCAAAGCATCACGGCTACGCTTATCATCCTCGCTCTCTTCAAACAGGCCAAGCAACACCGCCTGCGATGATCCCGCGCCCGCACCGACCCCTTGCGCGCCAAAGCTTGCCCGTTGTCGCGCCACCGCGCGCTTCAATGCCTTTTTGCGCTCCTCATTATCCAAAGACGCATTCAGGGCAATCTGCTCACGAGAGAGAGCGGCATCCTGCGCGGCTTGGGCGGCTTGCAAATCCTGCCGCTGTTGAAGCTGGCCCAGCGCCTGCTGGCGGCTTGCCCCGCCGGATATTTGCTGCGCGGCTAAACCAACCCCTTGTGAAATCAATGTCGATGTCAGTATCGGTACAATAGCACCCATGGTAATTTCCTTTCATAAAAAAACAGTTGTAATTCTTTGACGTTATTTGACAAATATATGTGTTTCGTCATATGTTCAGGCAAATAAATAAAAATTGGTGATAATGATGAATAAAACTCTATCCGCCGCATTGCTCTCAACAACGATTTTTGCATCCGGTGCATCACAAGAGGCACAAGCAGGGCGCTACGACGGCATCGCAGAGGTCTTTAGCTCTATCACAAAAACCGTTGGCAGAGCCTGTTCGAAACAAGAAAAAACTTGCGAAGACATCATTCATGATCTTTGGGAAGATGATCAAGACAACGAACAATCACCATCTCAAAGCAACACAAAACCGATTGAACCTGAAGGCGGCGCTGCGGATGGGTTTCAAGGGTTAGACTTTGATGATAAAGCCCCCACTCCGCCCCCACAAAACCCCAAACCGATTGTGCCTGAAGGCGGCGCTGCGGATGGGTTCCAAGGGTTAGACTTTTAAGGCGTAAGGTCTATCTGTGGCATTACCCCTGAATTATACAAAGACCTAATCCAATGCCAAACGATCTTCATAACGCTTGGCAATATCTACCAAATTGCCGCCTTTATGCTTAAAATCCAATTCAAGGTGGCTGTTATCCCATCCGGCAACCAACAAACCATCATCCTTGGCTTGTTTCATATCTTGCCAAAATGCACCAAACGGCTTTTTGCCCGTCCATGCGTCATAAAATGATTGCTGCACCCTTTCATAACGCGCCGCGGCCTGCACTGTATCCTTCAATAAATTATTTTGGCCAAACAGCCCCGTAGATTTATGATATTCCCCGTAACGATCCAAATTAAGGTCGTCAACAGTGTCCAATAAAAGGATTTTACCTTTTGATTTACCATAGTTATATTCGTTAAACTCACTACAGCCGATATCATTTTTCATCGCATAAAATGCGTCATCACGCCGCCATTCGGCATGTTTACCATGCGCGATACCGGGCATAAGTTGAATGGCCATTTCATCAAAACGCACCACGCCAATGGGCGGCAATGATGCGGGATGATAAATATTTCCGCTATGTTTGGTTTCGATTTTGATCTTTGCTTCCCCATTAACGCCGGAACTGATACTCCCAAATTCCTGAGCATTTTTTGAGCATGGAAAAATTTTAAGAACTGCGGCATAGGGGTTAAGAAAAAGGATATATCCGCCATCCCTGCTCCAAGAAATATCAACCTCTTCCTTGGGAAGCGGCAATTCCATTTTATCAAAAATCGGCGCAAGATCATCCAGCGCAAGCCCCGCCTCGCCGCTATGCTCTAAACCCGATGGACGCAACGCCCCTTGCACCATTTCATCAAATATCTCAACAATCATAGAGATTTAATATACATAACGTCAAAACAGTGCAAGATTTTAATCGTTCACCTTAATTTCACTGGTGACGCAGAGCAGCGTGAACGGCAGTGGCGCGTTTTGTTCAATCCGCCAGAGCGGTGCAACCCCGCTTTTCTGCCAGCCCAATGCCCTGATCCGAATATCGCCACTTATCTGAGGATTTGGCACATCTAACAGGCCATCATCAAAACGGCTCAGCGATACATCCCTTAGGCCGCGCCCGACATCAAGGCGCATGGCGGCCGTATCTTGCACGCGGAAGATCCCTTCAATCAGGCGAATTTTACGTCCCGCGCCCACTTGTCCTGCCTCATTGGGGGGCAAGGGTTCTATGATATGGGTATAGGGCAAGCCGATTTGCACCGCGCTTGCGGGTTCACTTAAGGTCACTGAACCGCTCTGCACTTCTTGATCGGCCATAATTGCACCATCGGCCAAAATCGAAACCATCTTGCCCTCCAAATGGTCTAACCCGCTCCAGATAAGGGCGGGCGCGCCAGCCTCCCCTGACAGAGCGCTGTCAAGATACAGCCTATCATCAAGAAGTTCAATCAGATGCGCTTCGCCGCGTTGCACCAGCATATAAACCTCATCGCCAACCACCGCGACAGATTTCACCGCACCATCGGTTTCATGCAACGTCCAGGCCGAAACTTGCTCCGCGCGGAAAACGGTAAGGGAGGCAAATTTTCCATCCTCTCGCACGACATATAATAAGCGATTCTTACGATCATAATCCTGATCCATCGGCACGCCCAAAACATGACGCGATAACAACGCCAAATCGGTGGAGGTATAGGCGGCCTCTAAATCCGTATATAAAAACTCGTATAATTCATTGCCTGAACGCGCCGCGTATAATGTCGCCCCATCCACATTCACGGGCGGGATATAGCGATCAATACGCGATCCAGTTCTGGTTTGCCTGCGAATTTGTACGGCGGTTGGGGTTAATGGATCGCCCGTGACCATCCATTCCGCGCCCGATGTAAACACCTGTAAATGCCGTGATGAAAATATCCCGCGTATTGCATTGACCTGATCGGACAGAATGGAAAACTCAATGGCTTCATCATCCAACCCCTCCCCCAAATCAAAGTTCAACAAATCGCCTGATTTTGAAAACCAAAGGCGGTTGGGCAAATCACGGCTTCCGCCAATAACGAGCCTATCTTGGTGAAATGCCACCGTGACAGGATAGCCGCGCGCGGCGCTAAAGGCTTGCTCATACCAATCAATGGTGGGGGTGCTATCGGGAAGGTCCTCTATTGTGGTGACGGTAATGACGGTGGGGGAGTCAAAATCGGTCACCTCAACCTCTTTGCCCTTAACGCGCAGGCGAATGCCCTCATGCGCGGCGGTAAATACATCTTGCGAGGCGGTGAGCGTAATGCTCCCGCTTGTTCCGCTCGGGCTAAGGGTCACTTGCGCATCCACAAATTTATAATAGGGTTGATGCACAATATTCCCATCGGTGAAAAAGCTCCAATCACTCATCGTCCAAACGCCGCCCACACTGCGCACCAGTTTCTTCGGCGGCACATCAGGATGCGTCAGAAGGAGCGTATCCGCGCTTTGCGTCCATGCAATTTGCGAAATCTGGGCAAGGCTATACGGCGCGGCAATGGCTTGTTCCAACACGCCGCCCGAATAGACATCAATCTTCCCGTCGGTCATTACAAGCAACGCCGTTTGCTGGGTATTAAACTCAAACGCAATCAATTTCCCATCCCCCGCCGCCGCATCAATATAGCCCATGCCGCGCCTGCGCGTTACGCCGCCCGTGGGGTTGATAAACACATTACGAAGCGCAAGCGCCCCATTATCATAAGCCCGCAAATCCCCGCGCCCCAACAATTCACGCGATACTTCACCCGCGGTAAAGGTCGTTTTCATATCTCTAATTCGTGTCATTATTTTTTTCCTTATTTAATTTTGAACTTTTTTGGCATGAAGGCGTTAGGTATGAAAACAAACGGAGATTCCAACAATGGCACTCAAACCCATAGCTTCACTCTTAATTCTTACAACCCTCAGTATTCCCCTTGGTGCTTGTGGTACATCCAAAAGCGAGCGCGCCTTAAGTGGCGGTGGTATCGGCGCAGGTGTCGGCGCTGCTGCTGGCGCCCTCACAGGCGGAAGCATTGTCGGCGGCGCTCTCCTTGGTGGTGCAGCTGGCGCGGTAACGGGCGCGGTTACAGATAAAGACGATATTAATCTTGATGATTAATATCCTTTAGCGAAGCACATCGGGCAGATATTCCACGTCCCCCAGACCCGACCTATCCGGTGTGCTTTCGCCTTTGTTTTATAGATTACCCCCGCACATCAACCAGCGTAAAATCCTCTATTCTGTTCGGCGTGTCTTGCTGTGCGTCGATTTGGCGTGCGCGCATATATTCACGCTCCGCCATACCGAACAGACTTTCCGCGCGGGATGTGCTTTCGGTAACGGGAATGCAAAACTCCGCCGCAAGCCGCGTGATGAGTGCTTGATCGAAATATGGCGGAAATGCCTCCTCTTCTGGGCGAAAGACATAGCTCAGAACTACATTCGCCGCATTGGTATGGAGCGCCCCGCCGCTAATACGGTAATTCAGGCCACGCCCGCGCGATCCGCTGCCCGCGGAAAGCGCGCGCAAGAAATCATTCGGCAAAGCATAGGCATAAGCGTAATCAGCCACAGGCGTTACCACCAATTGATCAAGCACCACCTGCCCGCTCGCAAAGCTCCACGGATAGGCCGAGAGCAACGCGTCACGCACCTGCGGGAATAACATCCCCGCAATTTCGCTTTCGGCGCTGCCATCATTAAAACTCGTAATCGGCGCTGCGCCAATCCGCACAAGCGCCCGCGCACTCAATCCCACATCGGATAAAGCCATCTTCATTCTCCTTTTATTTTTTAAATTTAGACATAAAAAAAGCCCCGCAAATGCGAGGCCTTCAATTCTTACGGTAAAATCATGACTTATAACGGCGTAAGATTAAGTGCGTCACGCGCCTCAATCACCGCGGCATGCTCTGCAACCGAGCTCCCCGGACGGGCCACTTTGTAATCAGTCGCAACATTACCGAGCATCTCTGTAGGCGCATGAGCGCCCCCGGCTGTATATTTAAACGTTAATCCGGAAGACCTGATTTCTGCGTTCACATCTTTGAACATATCACCCATAGACGCGGCATTCACCGTCATGCCTTTTTGAATTTTATAACCACCCTCATCAGGCGCAAAAACGACCTTCTTACCAAGCTTTTCAATAGAAACCTCTAAAGCAGGCGTTATTTCAAGCGAAACCTTCATATCATCAGCACCCTTAAACACTGATTTCACGCCCTTTTGCAACGTACCATTATCATTCATCGCAAGGTCACTTTCCTTCAAAATACTCCCCAAGGCGTAATTAAAGCAATGAACCAAACGTTCAGTTTCTCTTTCAGCTATTTCCTTATTTGTCATCTTCACGCCCATCACGTCACCCTTACTTTTTAAATCTTATTGAGGATCAAGGTCATAGCAAATATCATTATGAAAATCAAATATAGTTTATAAATTACGCAAAAGCGCCCCTCATCATTCAAGACAAGAGGCGCTTTTACGCTACCTCGATACAAAATGCGGCTGGCGGGGTAAGTAGGGGGGGGGCGTTTTGAAGCCCGCCATAAACACGCATCACACGGTTTTCCTATGAATAGGCCGCGATTGTGATGCTTGCGCCGGTATTGGCCATGACAATATAGAACACTGTCGCAGGCGTGCCATCGGTATCGATATTCGCGATTATTAGATCCCCGACTTGCACCATATCGGCGGCGGCATTAAAATATCCGCCCCCTGTGACTGCATCATCGGTTGTTGCATAATGCCATAGCGTAAAGTTATTCGCATAGGCCAAGACGCTAAGATTGCTTGCTGTATAAGCCATTATTTTCTCCTTTGAGGAATTTTGTTTAGAAATTGAAATATTAAAGCATTAAAGCCACTTGCTTTTCGTCACAGGTCAGGCAACCAAGGCATGATGCACGCAGCGTATAAACGGATACGTGAGCACATCATGACCGCCGGTTAACGCAGCCTGTGCGAAAATGAAGTGGTTTTAATCGGGGGTTTCATCGCAATTAATGACGACGATTCCCGCCTCATCAATCAGACCTGCGCCTTGGCTCATCATGTTATTCACGAAATGCGCGGCGCGATCGCCATGCCATGACACATCTGTTTGAACATCACTGGCCGCGGCATGCCCTATCGCTGTTTTGTGATAGTAATAGCAAGAGCGAATATCACTACCATCGATCGGCAAGCCGGAATGCGGAATAAAAATCGTGCCAAGGAACATTTTCGCCTGCGTAATACTTGCAAATGGCAGCGCATCCGCCCCGATATAATCCGCATTCACGAACTCATCAATGGCAAGCAAATCACTCCACTGTTTCCAACCCACAATGCAATATCTCTGTCCGTCATCAGGAACATCGTTTTCACCAAATGTCTCAAACGCAGTTAATATTTTATCCTTGGTCATGCCCGTATTTCCATCGGTCAAAACATGGGTTGATGCACCATCAAGCGCATTGATAATCAGCTCATCCGTTTTACGACCAAGCGCATGCGCACCTGCTGCGGCAATCACTTGACGCTCGTCAATATTGGTTTTCAACTCATCCAGCTTATCAATCCAATCCCCCGCATAATAATCGGACAGGATCACCTCAATTGTGGAGTGATCGAGATTCATCACAGGAACCATCCCATGGGTGGACTTTGTGCTTGCCGTACCCGTACCGACTTTCTGGAATACCGCGCTGGAACCGTTTACGCCAGTAATGGTGCGCACCGTATTGCGGAGCTTTGACCCCTGACGTTGATAGGCGGCGTGAACTTCACGCTCAAACTGTTTAATAAAGGCCTGATCTATTGATGTAGACATGGTCTTACCTCATTCTTTCTATGGTTATGTTTATTGGAAAATCGCCTTAATCGGGTTGCCTTTGCATTGAAAGACCAAAATTCAGGCATAAAAAAACCGCCTTCAGGCATGCAAGCGCATGTTCTCCGCGGCGGTTGGAACTTTATGGTCAACAAGAGGATATGCATTATAAAGGCGCAAATCTGGTGTTGATAGGAATAAAATAGGATTTAATTCCCTATTTGTCAATGATTATTTAAATTTTATGTGCAAAACTCGTAGAAATATTAAAAACGCCTTAATTTTGACAAAAATATACATTAGAGTTTTGTCATAAACAACTGTTTAAGGATAATGAATCAAATGCTGGGTAATTTTCTTGCGCATAAAAAAATAGAAACAGACAGTGTAAAGTCTAAGGTCAAACGCGCCCACGCCCGTAGAGGTGAGGATCGCTGTGTGAGCATTTTAAACGGACAAATGCACCCTGTTGAAAATTGGAGTTCAGGCGGTATGCTTATTACTGCGGATGAGCGCCTTTTTGCATTGGGCCAAGATTGCATTTTCACCTTAAAATTCAAACTACGCGGCGAAGTTTTGGAAATTGATCACAAGGCAAAAGTTATCCGTAAAGCGCCAAATAAAATCGCCTTACAATATCTTCCGCTGACAAAAACAGTGCAGCAAGGCTTCCAGAAGGTCGTTGATGACTATGTCGCTCAACGTTTTGCTGATTCACAACATGTTTAATAAAAACGAAGCAACCTAAAACACAGATTGCTTCGCCTCTTTCTTACTTCCCGTATAACGCCTCAAAACCTTGCGTGACTTTTGCGATATAGGACGGGTCTTTTTCACGCCAGTATTTCGGGTCACGCATCATAGAGCTAAGCTCGGTTTCATTAAGCGCATTGCTTACCTTTGCATTACCACGTTGCAAGCTCGGCTCACCACCTTTCATCATACGATGCAACGCCAAAACGCCCTCATACGAACTAGATAAATTATCAAGAACATCTTCGGGCAAATTCTTCTGCCCAAAGGCTAGAAGTTGCCGCGAGACCTCGCGCCACTGCTCTACGCCGCCAAAATGGGTGACAAGCTTTTCGACCTCGCGATCAGCCCTATAATCCATCGCCATTTCACGCATCATCGGCATCATCTTATCCGCGGCAATGTTATAAACCTCCTGCGCCTGATCTTGGGTAAAGCCCTTGGCATGAAGGCGGTTATTGACCTGCGCATCAACCATGCGCGCATTCGATGCAATATTCATCGGGCGAGCTTGGCGGTTTTGGATTTTGTGACAATCTCTGCTCTAACTCCTTATAGGATTTTGCCAGTAAATCCATCTTCACCTCCCCCGTTTCAGGGTCTTTGAACTTCTCAGGAATATCGGCATAGAGCAGGTTTTCATCCTGTGGGTTTTGGGTTTCATCTATCATATATACTCTCCTTTGGTTTTAAGTTTTAGTGATTGGGTTTGTTTATTCTCAAGGAAAAACGGAACTGGATTTTGCGCATGTCAACACTATTCCGCCTCCTCCGTAATATTTGCGTTCAACGCCCCCTGCAACCCCGCATAGGGCGCGTTACGCACCAAATCACTCGGTACAGCCAAAGCCTCGGCAAGGAAGCGCACAGCGGCGGGAACATCAACGCTCATCGCACCATCTGCGCCCATATTCAACACAGTATTGAGCCAGCTTAGCGTATTTTGTACATTGCGTTGCCCTTGCGCACGCGCCAAAGGTGATCGGTAATCCACCGCTACCAACCGCCCGTCAAGGGCAATATCCGGCACTTCGCCGCGGCGGCGCAAGATTGCAAAGGCGCGCTTAATCAGGGGCGTAAGCAATTCCGCCTGCAAGCGCCCATAGGTCGCGCCAAGCAAAAGCGACATATCGGCGCTGCGCTCTATCACCTCGGTGGCACTCATCCGAGGGCTGGAAATCGGGGCGAGCTTATCGGCAAGCAACGCATGGCGAATACGGGTCTGCAAGCTCTCTAATACCAATTGAGAGACATCAAAACGCCCGGGCATTTCAAGTGGTTGAAGCCCTTTAGAGCCAACAGCTTTGGGAATAATACTACCGGGAGTTAATTCGATATTTGCGGGATTTAAAACACCATCATCATCCGCCTGCCAAATCCCCGTTACCGCAATTGATGCATTTTTTAGGATCAACTCAACCACCTTATTCGCGGTTTTAATATCGGGCAAAGCCTTCATAATTGGCGATCTTCCGTAAATCTCTCCTGGGGATTTCAGCCAGCGAAACGCCATAATCGGCGATTGATTGAAATGGCCTTTCTGCAATAAAATCTGGCTGCCCTCATCCTCCGTCAAAATGGCGCTATAGGCATAGGCCAACCCTTCCGGCACAACGGCCTCAATTACATCAAAGCGCGTTTGCGGATCGGATACGGCGCGTTTGATAATGGTTGAGGGGATCTGTGCCTCAGGGTATCGATCCGTGATCATATTAAAGGTCATGGGAATGGCGCGAAACGCACCATCTAAATATCCTGAAACGCCCTCCTCCAACGCGATACTTTTCAAAGGGATGGCGTTAAAGCGGAAGGCCGAAAACTCACCGACATCGCTTTCCTCAAACGATATTGCCGCCGTACCGCCCACCACCAAGTCAAGATAGCATTGGTGAATCTCTACCGCAAAATTAGATCGATCAAAATGTGCCTGCATCGTTTTTGCCGCTTGCTCTAATACAGGGGCAAGTGCGTCCGCTTCCTCTGGTGATAAATCAGGGCCGGGTTTCAAGCCAAACCATTGCGACCATGTCGGGGTCAGGTTACCGAGCAAGCTGGCCGCCAATTTCTCGGCCGCATCCATCGCGGTGGCGTCATAAATACGGCTATTGCGCTGTTTACCTGCGCTTAATGGTGATAGAAACCCACCACGTTGCGGCAAGGCATAATCATAGCATTCATCCCATAATCCTACCCATTCATCGCGGTATTTCGTTGCCGCATCACGGCGTTTAAGCATAATTTCGGTATGCGCACGGTCTTGCTCCGCTGCATCATTGCTGATGATCGTTTTCATTGTTTTTTCCTTTTAATATGAATACTTTTTTATAATGAACGAAGAAACAAAGCCTTCCCCCTGGCCTACTCACCCAATAGGGTTTTGCGCGCTTCGCCTGAATGACCATCGCTTAAGAATCCTGATAAACCTGTGGCAATTGTGCCTAAACGCCCGCGCGCACGCCGCAGCAAAGTTTGCTCCCGCGACTCTGAGGCTATTTTCGCGCTATCTTGTGCGGGTTCATTTGTGACGCTTGACGCGGATGATGCCGGCACATAAACGACTTGCGGCTGCGCCGGTGCTTTAACCGAAGAGCTAAGACTTCCCATTTTTATTCTCCTTCAAATATTGATGTTATTGAGTTGTATAATTTAAATAGCGATAAAGCTGCCACGGGGTGAGGATGCCCATTTTATGAATTCCTAAAACCCGTTTACAAGCCTCTACACAGGTAAAAAAACGTATCGGCGCGCCCACCCGCAATTCCTGTGATAGCGGCGCATTAATAACCACATGCCCCTGCTCCCGCAGCCAATGTACAAGGTCGAAATCAGGGACGACATCCTGCACCGCGACCTCCATATAATGCGCCATCGGGTCAATACTAATCCAATGTGCGCCGTCATGGATAAGGATAAAACAATGGCGAAAACCGCGCTTAAATAAACGCAAAAAATGAAACTCCGTCTGATTGGTGAACACCACCCATGCGCGCTTATTCGGGGTGGCATAATAAAGCGGCGCTCCCATTATTCTGCGGCGCTTGCGGCGTAATTTGGGTAATAACGTTCAACCCAATTTTGTGCCCGCACGATGCCCTTTTTTTGCAATGGCGCTTCCATTTTTTCCATCGCCTCACACCACAGATAATGCGCGCGTTTTTCCTTAACGCGGCGATCATCAGGGGGCATTTGACGACGACCATAGTGACGCAGGACAAGAAAATGCTCGCGCTGCAACATCCTGTTGCGGTAAAGCGTATCAAGTACCTTTAAAATATCAATTGGCTCACACGGGCGCATGGCAAGCCCCGCCCCCGCGACAATGCGCGCACCGTCATTACGGGCGGCTTGGGCGGCAATGAACCAGAACCACGCCTCCTCTACATTATCAAAGGGAATGCTTTGCTCAGGCGCGAAAGCACCACTGTAATCCCCATTATGTTCTTTTGAATATCTCGCCATTATTTTGCGCCTTCTCTTTTTTGTTTTTGGTGATTGTAAGAAAAAAATAGATACAACTGTTCCCTTTATGTTCTCATTTATGCTATAAATATTCTACGCTGTCAAGATAAAAATAGGAAAAGTTTCCTGTTTACCTCAACTTGCAAAAATGGGATTGTCGTCCTACTTAAAGAATCGCATAAGAGGAATAGCGTTAAAAATGTTTACACATAACCAGATATGGCAAGGGTTAGACCGTCTTGCAAAAGCAAAAGGATTTTCACCTTCGGGCTTGGCCAAACGTGCGGGGTTAGACCCGACATCTTTTAACAAATCAAAACGCATCAGCCCCGACGGAAAGCCCCGATGGCCCTCCACGGAAAGCTTATCAAAAGTCCTATCTGTAACCAATTCGACCATGTCTGATTTTACGGTTCTTGTTGATGACGTCCCAAGCGGAAAACTAACCAAAGAGGAAAAGAGCGAGATTGCGCGCGATGCAGCGATGGCCTTGATTGAAACGGAATCTATTTTATTTAACGCGGCTGAGCCTTTCACCCTTAAATCAGGTAAGAAAAGCCCCGTTTATATTGATTGCCGCCGCCTTATTTCATTCGTTGAGGAACGCAATTTACTGATGAATCATGCGGCAAAACTTATCGCCTCTGATATTGGTACGGATCATATTGATGTGATGGCGGGCGGTGAAACGGCGGGTATACCATATGGTGCGTATATATCAGATCGCCTGCATAAGCCAATGATTTACGTGCGCAAAGAACCCAAAGGCTATGGCCGTATGGCGCAAATCGAAGGCTTTATGCCCGATAAAAATGCCGCAGGGAAAAAGCCGAATGTTATACTGATCGAAGATCTTCAAACCGATGGCGGCAGCAAGAGAATCTTTATCGAAGCCCTGCGTGAAGCAGGCGCAAAGGTAGAGCATGCCTTTGTTGTATTCCATTACGGCATCTTCGAATCCAGCAAGAAAAATATGAAAGATTTAGGCATTACGCTTCATGCGCTGACCACATGGTGGGATGTTTTGGCCGTGGCCAAGGAAAAGAAATATTTTGACGATGCGACTCTAAAATCTGTAGAATCCTTCCTGAATGATCCTATAAAATGGCAGGACGACCAATAATGAAACTTCATTTCTATGCCTCTGAGAACCCTCGCCCGCAAGCCGCGCTTGTGGAATTAAGCGAGACCTATGTCAATCACCCTGTTGAAGAGGCTGATGTTATTGTAGTTCTTGGCGGTGATGGTGCGATGTTGCGCGCTTTACATGAGTTCACGAGCGTCAATTTGCCCATGTTCGGCCTGAACCTTGGGACGCTTGGCTTTTTGCTCAATGAGTATAAAAGCAACGATCTCATCAAGCGCATTAAAAATGCCAAGGGATATGATATTCACCCCTTGCGTATGAAGGCCGAAGATGTGAAGGGAAAATCGTATGAAGCATTGGCTTATAACGAGGTATCCTTGCTGCGAGAAACGCATAGCTCTGCCAAAATTATGGTTTTTGTAAATGACGAGGTCCGTTTGCCCTTATTGGTTTGTGATGGCGTTATGGTATCCACCCCTGTTGGATCTACGGCGTATAATTCATCGGCTTCGGGGCCAATTCTACCCTTAGGCGCAAATCTTATGCCTATTACTCCGATCAGTGCTTTTCGTCCACGGCGTTGGCCGGGTGCACTTATCCCCAATACATGCGATGTGCGTTTTGAAGTCATCCGCCCGAAAGAACGCCCCGTAAGCGTATCGGCAGATTCTTTTGAAATCCGTGATATAAGCGCCGTTGATATAAGCGAGGCACGCGATGTCACCGCGACCCTTCTCTTCGATCCTGAAAACCATCTGGAAGAACGTATCTATCAAGAACAATTTGCGCCTTAGGCACTTCATTCTTTTGTAATCTTTACGAAATATTATATCCCATTCTATACAATGAACCACCATTGATTGTATTTATATGATGTAAAAAAGAGGAAAGCAAAGGAAATGACAGACATAAATATGGCGGCCTATCAAGTCCTCGTTGCGGATGATGATGAACTTATTTTAATGCTGATAAAAAACACACTAACAAAGCATAATTGTGAAGTCACAACGGCTAAAGACGGTGATGAAGCCTTAAGAATGTCTATGAATAAAGAATTTGATCTGGTTATCACAGATATTCTAATGCCTGGTGTCGAGGGATTCGAATTTATACCTGAAATCCTTGATAAATACCCCAATACAAAAATTGTTGCAATTTCCGGCGAAGGGCGCATTGGCCATACAAGCTATTTAGAGCTTGCGCAAACTGTCGGTGCGGGTGCCGGTCTGCAAAAGCCATTTTTACCATCACAACTTATTTCAATAATACAAGATGTAGGCATCAGCCTTCCTTAACAAAAAGCCTGATGCCTTGAAATAAATAACTATGATTTACGAGGCTTTGTGGCCTTTAAATCACGAAGACGGCGGCGCTCGGCCAGTTCATTTTCAATTTGATCTAACCCCTCAAGCATCTCTTCATTGACGTTACCGCCCTTCACAATGCCCCCCATCGGGATAAGGCCCAAACGCTCCGCTACATATTGATAGCCCTCAACAACATCGCCTAAATCCTGACGGAAACGGTCTTTGTCGAATTTTTCATTGGTCTTTTCATCCCAAAGACGGCAATTATCCGGTGAAATCTCATCGGCAAGAACAATGTAAAGCTCTCCATGCTCACCCCATAGGCGACCAAATTCAAGTTTGAAATCAACCAGTTTCAGGCCAATCCCTGAAAACAAGCCATTAAGGTAATCATTCACGCGCCACGCCATAGACACCATTTCCTCAAGCTCATAAGGATCGGCCCAACCAAAGGTAAAAATATGATCTTCGCTGATTAATGGGTCGCCAAGCTCGTCCTTCTTGTAATAAAATTCGACCAATGGCTTTGGCAAAATCTCGCCTTCGGTTAAACCAAGGCGCTTACACAGTGAACCCGCCGCAATGTTACGCACAACAAGTTCAATCGGGATAATGTCAACACTGCGCACCAATTGCTCTCTCATATTGATAGAGCGGATAAAATGCGTTGGAATGCCAATCGCCTCAATCTTCGTCATAAGATGCGAAGAGATGCGGTTATTCAAAACCCCTTTGCCTGCGATAATGGCATGTTTTTGGCCATTTAATGCCGTAGCATCATCCTTGAAATACTGAATCACTGTTCCCGGCTCAGTGCCTTCATAAATAATTTTTGCTTTTCCTTCATATAATTTTGTACGTCTAGCCATAAACCTATCCTTAAATTTTTATCTACCCCATCATATAACAATGGATTTCATAAGATTCAAATGTTAGAAATCATTTCATAGATATTTTTACGCAAATATGTTGCATATATGCTGTTTACCAAGGAGAAAAGACGTATGAGTACATTTGATAACCGCGAAAAAGCATTCGAAAACAAATTCGCACATGACCAACAATTAGATTTTGCCGTCGAAGCAAGATTATCCAAACTTTACGGCCTATGGGCGGCGGAAAAATTAGGGCTTGATGGCGTGGACGCAGACACATATGCAGGTACAGTGGTCGAAGCCAATCTCGAAGAGCCGGGCTTTCAGGACATTTACCGCAAAGTGCGCGCTGATTTCGATGAAAAAGGTTTGGACATTTCAGACCATGTGATGGAAGTTGAGCTTGAGCGCATTTTAATTATCGCAAAAGAACAAATCAATAAAAGCTAAGACGGAGTATTTCCATGGCTATGGATTCTGCAACAATTGAAAAAATGATCATTGAGGGCATCCCCGATGCAAAAGTACGTATTGAGGATCTGGCCGGTGATGGTGACCATTATGCGGCCTATGTGACATCAGCTGCCTTTAAGGGAAAAAGCCGCGTTCAACAACACCAAATGGTGTATAGCGCCCTTAAAGATAAAATGGGGGGAGAGCTTCATGCGTTGGCTTTACAAACTTTTATCCCCGAAGACTAAACCAAATAACAAGAAAGAGACCCAAGAGATGACCGATTCTATCGCGCAAACAATTCAAAAAACAATTGATGACAACGCCGTTGTCTTGTTTATGAAAGGCACCGCGGAAATGCCGCAATGTGGTTTTTCATCTATGTCCGTTCAGGTTTTATCGCATATGGGCGTAACATTTAAAGATGTAAACGTCCTTGCCGATGATGAAATTCGCCAAGGCATTAAAGATTTCACACAATGGCCTACAATCCCACAGCTTTACGTTAAGGGTGAATTTATCGGCGGTTGTGACATCATCCGTGAAATGTATGAAAGCGGCGAATTACTTGCCCTTATGCAAGATAAAGGCGTTGCTGTTGCGGCGTAAATATTGATGCGGGGGAACATCTAAATTCCTCCGACAATATCAATAAAGCATCAAGAATTAAAAATACGATCGCCTGCATCGCCCAAACCCGGCACGATGTAGGCGTTTTCATTTAGGCAATCATCCAAGGCGGCAAGATGAACATCAACATCGGGGAAGGCATCGTGCAATGCACGCACGCCTTCGGGCGCGCCGATCAGCCCTGCAAATTTTATATGCTTAACGCCCCATTTTTTCATTTCCTCAACCGCAAGAATGGCTGATCCGCCCGTGGCGAGCATCGGATCAAGGATATAGGCCACATCCACAGGTTTATTGGCGGTTAATTTATTGTAATAAGATACAGGCTGATGCGTGTCTTCATCCCTATAAAGCCCAAGAAAAAATGTTTGGGCATGCGGCAAGAAATGAAGGAACGGGTCAACTAAGCCAATTCCTGCACGCATAATAGGCACAATACCGATATGCGCCGCAATAACGTCTTCTTGGGTTTGGCAAATGGGTGTTTCAACGGTCTGCACGCGCGTATGTAAATCCCGCGTAACCTCCAGAGCAAGCATCGCCCCAAGGCGCGCTACTTGCGCCCTAAAAACCTCTGGCGATGAATTTTTATCGCGGAGCGATTTAAGGTAAAGCCCTGTCACGGGGTGGTTTAAAACAAATACATTATCAAACATTAAGCGCGGCCTTGGTGCATTCTATTTTGAAGTGCGACTTTTGTTAATTTATGCCCTTTTGGGCATTTAAAATGAAAGTCGGTTATGAGCATATTTTACAATCATCTGAGCCTTTATGAAAGGCGTAAAATATATTTTGGGAATGAATAAAAAATATCAGTCAATGAGATTGCCAAAAGGCTTGGCAGACAAAGATCAACGATCTTCAGGGAGATACTGATTAAGCCAGTCATAGTGCACTGTTCGATTGTATCGCTCTACATACGCATTTTGTTGTGGCTTGCCTGGCTGTATGAATTGAAGTGCAATATTATGTTTATGCGCCCAGAAAATGTCTTGGATATCGATCGCCTAAAGAGATTTTTGAGCAAACCATTTACTCTTTAAGATAACAAGGAGTTTCCCCCTTTTCTTGAGCGGGAATTAGGCGTTTATTTCTGTCTTTGCTATATTGAATTCTTAATTTTTCTTCAAGCTTACTTTTATTTTTAGTTATAGCACCAAATGCAAAACCAGCAGAATAACTGAGCAATAAAAATATTAAAATATGGGTCCCATATCCATAGTAAATAACAGAGACCAAGATGAGGGTTGTGAAAATAACATTTATAAACAACTCAAGATTTCTTTCAAAGCTTAACTGCATTTTCAAAGTATCTTGTATTAAAACTACCATCACATCCCTTTTGTTGTGAGCATGATACATTAAGTTCACTTCCGAATTTATAGAATAATCTCCTTTATTACAGCTCTGCGTTTCAGCCCAAACAACTTCACTTTGATCAGAGAGATATTCAACAATGGCATAGTGATGCCTTGTGTTTTCTGAGTCGTACTTACGTTCAGTATAGCCAATAACACGTCCTGAAATATACTTTGCTTCTGAAAACAGGTTTTCAATCTCTTTTCTTTTGCTAATAGCTCTCCATAATCCCAGCCCGCAACCAAATAGAATTGATAAAACTACGATAATAAAAATGATTGTGAATATGCTTTCGGGGGTCATGGTCTCTTCTAATAACGTATACGTATACAAAACTTAGCATATTCAAAGCGTAATAAAACTAAAGACTTTAATAAAATAAGCGGCTTGTTTCCTTATATGAATCATGAACATCATCTGGTCACCTTACTGTGCCTATGGATGCCGCAAGACATCATCAGCCCAAACCCCACAAGCGCCGCAAGCATCGACGTTCCGCCATAGGAAACAAGTGGCAAAGGCGCGCCCACAACGGGGATCAAGCCCATCACCATCGAAATATTGATAAACACATAAAGCGAGAAATTCACACTCACACCAAGCGCGAGGTAGCGCCCGAATTGATGTTTGCACCGCATGGCGGTACTTAAACCCACCATAAAGATCAACATCAACAAAATCAAAAGCGTGAGGCCGCCGACAAGCCCCCATTCTTCAACCCAAAGGGTAAAGATAAAGTCGGTTTGCTTTTCCGGTAGAAAATTCAAATGGCTTTGCGTTCCCTGCAGAAATCCCTTGCCCTCTATCCCGCCGGAACCAATTGCGATTTTGGATTGGGTAATATGATACCCCGCGCCAAGCGGATCAGATTCAGGATCAAGAAACGTCATGACCCGCGCCTTTTGATAATCATGCAAAAATTGCCATGCCACGGGGACACTGATTGAAACCAGAATTGCCGCGCCAATGAACAGCCAGACAGGCGCGCCCGCCATAAACACCATCCCTGCCCCAGCCATAACAATCATCAATGATGTCCCCAAATCCGGCTGCAACAAGACAAGCGCCACCGGCGCACCAATGGCCAGCGCCGGTACAAAAAGAAAGCTTAAGCGCCGTGATTGTTCCGGGCTTGCGCCGTGATAATGACGGGCAATTGCCATTACAACGGCAATCTTCATAAGCTCCGATGGTTGGAGTTGCATAAAGCCAAGATTAACCCATCTTTGTGCGCCCATACCGATATGGCCCTTAATCTCAACAAAAACAAGCAAAGCAAGCCCGACAAAATAAATCGGCCATGTTAAACGATACCACCACTTAATATCCATCAGGGCAATAATAACCATCCCGACACAGCCAATGCCAAAACGCATCACATGGCGTGATGCCCATGGCTCCATCGCCCCACCAGCCGCAGAGAAAAGAGAAGCCACACCAACACTGGCAAGGCAGAAAATAAGAAATATCAGCCACCAATTAAGCTTCGCCATTCTTTTGGCAAAGCTTAAATCATCCTCAATAAACATCGGACTTACCATTATTGCTGTTCCTTATGCTTTGGCTCGTCATCGGCTCGCATTGGTTTTTTGGGTGGCCATGCTTGCAAAATATCCTCATCGGCAATGGCTTCCGGTTGCATTTGGGTGCGCCCCGGATCGCGCGCTTGGGTCTGCGTCAGCAATAGCTTTGCGAGCGGCGCAGCGGCGCTTGACCCGCCAACGCCATGTTCAACCACCACCGCACAAACATAACGCGGGTTATCATAAGGCGCATAGCCAACGAATAGGGCATGGTGGCGTTGTTCCCAAGGTAAATCTTCATTCTTAACGCCTAAACGCCGCTGCTCCTTGGTGATACGCTGCACCTGTGATGTCCCTGTTTTCCCCGCCATGCGCATACCATCAATATCTATGCGTGAACGATATGCAGTGCCATGCGGGTCATTGACAACTCGTTCCATACCACGGCGCACCAAGGCCAGGTGTTCCTGCGAGATGCCCAAAGGCTCGCCCTTAAGCTGCCCCAAAAACTTCGCACCCTCATAGCCCGTCACCCATGGCTTTACCGAGAACCCACCATTCACCATGCGTGCGGTCATCACCGCCAATTGCAAAGGCGTAGCAGAAACAGAGCCTTGCCCGATACTGGCAACGACAGATTCCCCAGGTTGCCATTTTTGATTATAGCGCTCTTTTTTCCATGCACGATCAGGGATAAGCCCCCCCTTTTCATGCGTTAATTCAAAGCCCGTAACCTCACCAAGTCCTAATCGACGCGCCATTGATGCAATCGCATCGATGCCAAGCTCAGCCGCCATTTTATAAAAAAATGTATCGCATGATTGCGCCAGAGCAAGGCTCAGATCCACTCTTCCGTGGCCTGTTTTTTTCCAACAATGAAATTTATCCCGCCCAAGTTCATAATATCCGGGGCAAAAAACAGTGGAGGTTTTATTGATAATTCCCGCTTCTAACCCTGCCAAAGCCGTCACCATCTTAAAGGTTGAACCAGGCGGATATTGCCCCGCAATCGCTTTATTGGTTTGCGGCAAAGCATTATCATTCAAAAGCTCTTGCCACTCCTCTTGAGAAATTCCGCGCACAAAGGCATTGGGATCAAAGGCGGGGTAAGAAGCCATGGCATAAATTGCGCCTGTATTAGCATCCATAATCACGGCAGATGCGCTTTTATGCGTACTTAGCACTTCCTGAGCGTAGCGTTGAAGCTCTCCATCAAGGGTCAGAGTAACGCGCTCCCCCGTCACGGCTTCTTTACGATTAAGCTCACGAACCTCGCGCCCGATAACATTCACCTCAACCTCGGATGCGCCCGCCTTGCCGCGCAATGCCTCGTCATAGACTTTTTCAATTCCTGTCTTCCCAACCTTAAATCCGGGAAGCCTCAGCAAAGGATCACTATCATCAATATCTTCGGGGGCGATACTTCGGACGTAACCGATAATATGCGCGGTGGCATCACGATAGGGATAACTGCGGACATAACCCGTATCGATCAAAA
The DNA here is from genome assembly GCA_963974945.1 of uncultured Alphaproteobacteria bacterium. Lineage (GTDB taxonomy): Bacteria > Pseudomonadota > Alphaproteobacteria > Micavibrionales > Micavibrionaceae > UBA1672. The sequence continues at coordinate 1,800 of CAXBFT010000003.1, read as the reverse complement.
CACCGGGTAAATCAGGCAAGCGCACCTCGACACGCGCGACCTCCTCCCAATCCAATCCCTCTTTCACAGGCAAGGGAATAAATTTAGCGGTGCGCGCAGCCTCTTTCATCACGCGTTTTATATCACCTTCATCAATATAAATTGTTTTTTGTAACAGGCGCAGAGCTTGTTCTATGTCCTCAGCCTGTTCACGGATAATCAAAACGCGGTAGTTTTGAACATTCACCGCCAAGGGAACACCAAAGCGATCAACAATTTGCCCGCGCAACGGCGCAACCATTTTAATATTGATCCTGTTTTTATCCGAAAGCATCTTATAACGCTTACCCTGTGCGACCTGAAGCCATGCCAGTCGCGCGCCTAAAATGCACAGGCCGAAAACCTGCAAACCGCCAATAACAATGGCGCGGCGGGTAAAGACTTTTTCGCTCAGATCATCACGATGCATGCGTTGCCTCCCTCCCCTTATTTCACGGCGCTATATTGATCTCGCAATAAGGGCAAGACACGATGCGAAATATTCAGTACAAGTGCAACAGCAGGAAAGACCAAGCCCCCCGCGACCACCATCAAAACCACGGGCAAATAAGACATGAACTCCAGATGTAAAATACTGAATAAGGTCCATTGCAAAAACAAGGCCCCCGCACTGACAATCACAAAGCCCAACCAAACCACCGTAAAAGGCTGCCCGGTCAAGAAGACACGCTGATCGATCACGGTTTGCCGCACAAGCAGCAATACAAAGGAGCTAATCCCCATGGGCCAACCACTAAGCGCATCAAGGCAGATGCCACAAATAAAGATAACAAATGGCGGGATTAGCGTCGGTCTGTAAATCGCCCAATAATAGAGAACCATCAACACAAATGGCATCTCAATGGTCGTGTAAAGCGGCGCAGCAAAGGATATTGTGTTCAATACAAACAGCAAAAACATCACCGTATAAGGCGCTAAGAATCGAAAAAAATTGTAATTTGTATCTGACATATCCGCCCCTATGCCCCATCATCAAATTGTAAAATGCGCACAATTTGAATCTTTTCAAAATCCGCAAATAGCTCAACTTCAAAGCCGCCTGATGCGCCCTCTATAACCCGTCCCACCGCCAAACCATGCGGATATACGCCGCCAAAACCCGATGTTATAACGCGCCCGCCTGCGGAGACCTCACTATCTTGTGGTAAACGAATCAGCCGTGGATCACGTTTATTTCCGCCCGCCATAATCGCATGTTGCCCTGTATCCGCCACCATAACAGGAACGCGTGAGTTAATATCGGTAAGCAATAATATACGCGCCGTGTTATCACTCACCTCAACAATGCGGCCAATCAAGCCACCCACAGATAAAACCGCGGCACCTTTTTTTACGCCATCACGTTTACCAACATTGACCAAAAGGCTTTTTACATAGGTATTCCCCGCATCAGAAATCACGCGCCCTGTAATGGTTTTCAGCTTTGGATCTGCTTCAAAATTTAACAACGCTCGCAGGGATTTATTCTCTGAATCTAATAAGAGTGCGGTTTGGTACCATTCACGCAGGCGGATATTTTCTTGCACTAAGCGCTGATTATCGGCTTGAAGCTGCGCCAACCCCATCACATCATGGAAGAATAAAACACTGCGCTGGAAAGGCAAACTCACCGTGGATAATACGGGCGCGAACACATCTGATACTTGCCCGCGCAAACCTTCAAAGCTTTGCGGTCTGAAGCCCGATATACCCATAAAGACAATGGATAATATGATAAGAATTAAAGACGATAAAGAGCTTCCACCCCGTTGGAGAGGAAAA
>CAXBFT010000002.1:0-34488 GCA_963974945.1 uncultured Alphaproteobacteria bacterium | reverse complement strand
TTGGGCGCAGAACCATTCATCAAATAGGTATAGGTCGCGCCCGTAACATCCCCAAGATCGACCGGTGACATACGCATCTTGCCCCACATTAGACGATCATTAACGGTTTTGCCCAACCCCTTATCAGAAACATCATCAAAGAAATCCCACACAGTGCGTTTTTGGTAGTTATAATAATCACCGGAAAGATTAATATTCCTAAAAATCGTTTCAGGATCTTCAAATGACCAGTCCGATAGCACTATGACGTAATCACGATCATAAGAAAACGGCTCCCCGCCCTTTGGTTCTATCACCAAAGGTCCATAGGTTCCGGTCTGTTCTTGAAATCCAGAATGGCTGTGATACCAATAGGTTCCGGCCTGCACAACGTCATACTCGTATTCATACGTTTCGCCGGGTGCTATCCCGCTGAAATTCACCCCCGGCACCCCGTCCATGGGAAAGGGCACCAAAATACCGTGCCAGTGAATGGAGGCATGTTCCGTATCCATCAGAGAATTAGTAACACTAAGCCGCACTTTATCGCCTTCACGCAGTTTGACCAGCGGCCCCGGTACGCTGCCGTTAATCGCCGTCGAGCGGCCTGTGCGTCCGTTCACATTAAAAGGCGCGTAGCCTATATCAAGATTGTATAGTGATTTTGCTGCAACATCTTTTATGCCATGCTGATCAACAATCGCCTGTGATCCTGACACACGCGCCCATGCTGGCAATGGCAAGACCATCTGCGCGCCAGCTACAAAAGCCGCAGCGCCAGAATACCCTATAAATTGCCGTCTGGACAAAGATTTGATTTTAGTCTCCGTCATTGAATTTATCCGTTCAAACGTTTTTCAAGGGAAGAAGTTCCCATTTTTTAGTAACAATAAGTTCGTCTACACTAAGAGAGCTTCAAAGACTGCTACGAGCCGAGGCGGACTATCCCTCAGATTTTTTTAAGAAAAGTTAAATGCCCACAATTCAAAGGTGAAGGCAGTCTATAGCCGCTTGGTTAAAATCTCATACAAAAAGGGAATGCGACAATATGATTGCTACATTCCCTAGGATTTGGCGATGTTATAAACATCTACTGATTGTAACGTGCATTGTTTTGATGCACCGCCTTATCAGCTCTCTTTTCGGTAGACTTGGCCTTATGAGATTTTTTGTGCTGTGCTTTCTCGCTTTGCTCAACATATTGCGCCACACCTTCCGAATTATTACCCGGAATTGTCTGTGGATTTCCGCCTGCATAAGCGACATTGGCAAGGGCCACTGTGCCGATTGCAAGAACAGCTGTGTGTAGAACGTGTCTGGTCATTTTAGAACTCCTTTTCGTGTTTAATGAACAAAAACTACGTATAAACAACGTATATAAGTTCTACGAACCAGAGCGTCTTACCCCTCAGATTTTGAGAGTAAAAAATCAATGACACGGCTTAAGGCCTCAAAGCGTTTCTGACCGGTATAAAGCCTGCCATTGATATAAACTGTTGGCGTGGAGTTAATGCCCAAGGCTTCACGCGCTTTTTGCTGTTCGGCGGCCAGAGCTTCTTTTGTTTGTGTGTCATTGAGACAGCGCTCGATGGCGGCGCTATCCATTCCGGCTGATATAAAATAATCTTTGAGATCGTCCTGCGGATGATCAGCGAGCGCCCATATATCTTGATTGGCAAATAATGTATCAATGACAGGTTTTGCCTTTTCTGGGGGAAAACAGCCCAATAACAAAGCCCCATCAAGCGCAGGCGCGTTCAATGGATAATGCCGAAACAATAAACGAACCTGCCCGTTGCGTATGTATGATGATTCCAGCGGTTTTGCAGCCTCTTCATGAAAATATTTACAGGTGCCGCAGGTCAGAGAAGCGTACTCAATAATTGTCACCGGAGCCCCTTCTTCCCCGTAAGCAATTTCAAACGGGCGGCTTTGCTCCATGAAGGCTGGGTTATTAATGGGACTGTCTAAAGGAATGCGTGTCTCTTTCCACGCGACGATACCCACGATAAGTAGGAGGCCCCCTCCTATAATTAAAAACCATGAATTATCTTCCCACCATGAGGTGCGGGGTTGAGTGATTGTTTGTTTCCGCCGCGCACGGCGTTTGCGCCTATTGGCCATGAGGATTCTCCGCCATCGATAATAAAAACGCTTCGATGTCTTTATCCAGCCAATCCAGCGGCCCGGAAACCCGCGCAACTTCAAGGCCGTCAGGATTGACAATCACCGTCGCAGGCAAACCGTTAAAGCCGAGATCAAACCCTAGGCTACGGGTGCTGTCCCAATAAAGCGGCAGAGCATTGATCCCGGTTTTCTTATAAAATGTCTCGGCCTTTTCGATTGAACCATCCATGGATATCGTGACAATCTCAATGTTTTTGTCTTTCAGGCGTTTTTGGAGCGTGTTCAAATCCGGCATTTCCGTGACGCATGGCGCACACCACGTTGCCCAGAGATTAAGAACCATGACCTTGCCTTTGAAATCAGCCAGATCCACAGTTTGATTATTTTCATCCTGAAACGTAATTTCAGGCAGTGCTTTAGCTTCCGAAACATCAAACCCTTCCGGCGCAGCCCATGCCGGAAATGAAAACAGCAACACTACAAGGACAAGAAGCACGTTTTTCATGTTTAGCCCGCACCGGCATCAGAAGGAGAACGGGCGCGTAAAAAGAGCTTTTCTGCACCAAAAATAAGAATAACCCCGGCCAACGCCACGTAGATCACCAGCATATCTGTTTGCGCCTTGATCATCAGGAACGCCCCCAGCACCACAACATCCATTACAATCGCCGTGATCAGAACCAACGCATTGGCCTTCACCTCTTTGCGCAAATATCGTAACACTCCCCAATGCACAGCAATATCCATGATGAGGTAAAAGATTGCGCCCAACGAAGCAATGCGGCTGAGGTCAAAAAACACGGTCAGGGCTATCGCCAGCACAATTGTATAAACCAGCATGTGTTTTTGAATATTGCCGGGCATCCCAAAATGGCTGTGCGGCACCAGCTTCATATCGGTGAGCATGGCCACCATGCGTGAGGCGGCAAAGACACTGGCAATCACGCCCGATACTGTGGCAATAATCGCCAGCGCAACGGTAAACCATAGACCAAAATCACCAAGAGCTGGACGCGCCGCTTCCGCCAGCGCAAAGTTTTTCGCTGCAATAATTTCAGGCAGCGACAAATTCCCGGCCACCGCCAGTGCAACCAGAAAATAAACAACGACGCAGATGGCAATGGAAATAATAATCGCCCGCCCGACATTGCGGTGCGGATCGACAATCTCAGAGCCGCTATTGGTGATAGTCGTAAAACCTTTATAGGATAAAATCGCCAACGCCACCGCAGCCAGAAACCCGCTTACACCGGCGGGCTGCGCAGGGGCAACGGTAAAACTCTCCAAAGAAAAACCGGACAACCACAGCCCCATAATACCAAAGGCAGCAATACCGCCGATTTTGAGGACGGACATAATTAGTGAAAATGTCCCTATCATGCGGTTGCCGGAAATATTGATGGCGAAGGCAAACAGTAAAAGCCCCACGCCCAGCGCCGGAATAAGCCAGCTATCTTTGCCAACATCAAAGAGCTGCATGGTATAGGAGCCGAATGTGCGTGCCACCAGGCTTTCATTGATCACCATTGAAAAATACATCAGCAAAGCCCCAGCTGCCGTGGTCGTGCTTTTGCCGTAGGCTTTTTGTAAAAACATCGCAATGCCGCCCGCGGACGGATACGCATTCGACATTTTCACATAGGAGTAAGCGCTAAAAGCCGTAACAATTGCGGCAACCAGAAACGCCAGAGGAAACCATTGGCCCCCCAGCTCGGCAATCTGTCCGGTCAACGCAAAGATACCTGCACCAATAATCACAGCTGTACCCATCGAAACCGCGCCGATCAGGCTCAGGCTATTTTCTTTATATTGCGTTGAATGATCATGCTTCATGGGTTAGAGGCTCTTTCTCTTCAGTCTCCACATTTTTAAATCGCCGCCCTTCCCAGATGTAGTATACAACGGGAATGACTAGTAGCGTTAACAAAGTAGTAGTTGTCATGCCCCCGATCATCGGCAGAGCTATCCTGCGCATTACATCCGAACCCAAACCTTCTGTTATAAAAATAGGTGTTAAGCCAATCATTGTTGTAGCAACAGTCATTAACTTAGGACGCACACGTAATACTGCGCCATGTACAACTGCTCCTAATAAATCCTCACGAGATTGAGGAGGATGGTCGCGCACCTGTTGATCTATATAAATCAACATAACTATGGCGGTTTCTACAGCAATTCCAGCTAAAGCAATAAAACCGACGCTTACAGCAACAGAGAAGTTATATCCCGCTAGATATAATGCCCATACTCCGCCAATCAATCCAAAAGGTAGCGAAAGCATGATAATCAGCGTCCTGTCTAAACGTCCAAAATGCACCATCAAAAGCGTAAAAATAATAAAAATAGCTGCCGGAACAGCTATTTTCATACGCGCAGCTGCTTCTAACATCTGCTCAAACTGTCCTGACCAAATCAGCGCATAACCGGGAGGAAGATCAACTTTCTCCGCAACAATCTTTTGGGCTTCTTCAACATAGGAACCAATATCACGATCTTCTATATCCACAAAAACCCAGCCAGTCAGCCGCGCATTTTCTGACTTAATCATCGGCGGACCTTCTACAAAATCAATTTTTGCCAATTCACCGAGAGGGATATGTTGACCCTGCGGTGTTGGAATTAAAATATCAGAAAGGTCTTCTGGGTCTTCACGGAACGGGCGATCATAACGAAGCATAATGTTATAGCGCTCACGCCCCTGAATGGATTCCGCCATCTTCATACCTCCGAGCGCCGTCTGAATAATTTTCTGGAACACACCAAGATCAATATTGCGCCGGGCAAGCTCATCACGATCTGGAGTGATTTCTAGATATTTTCCGCCCGTAACCCTATCAGCAAAAGCCGAACGTGTTCCAGGCACATCTTTCACAGCGGCTTCAATATCTAGGGCCACCCGCCCGATCACGTCAAGATCATCTCCGGCGATCTTAATACCAATGGGCGTGCGAATGCCGGTAGAAATCATATCCATGCGAATTTTAATAGGATAGCCCCATGAATTAACTACACCGGGAATTTTAACGCGAGTATTCAGCTCTTTAATTAGCCCATCAGCATCCAGCCCCTTACGCCATTCCTCGCGAGGTTTTAGCCTAATCCATGTTTCAATCATCGAAATTGGCGCAGGATCTGTAGCACTATCAGCACGGCCTACTTTACCAAACACGTGATGGACTTCAGGAATAGTTTTAATTAAACGGTTGGATTGCTGCAAAATTTCCTTGGCTTTAGTAATAGAAACACCAGGCAATGTAGTCGGCATATAAAGAAGCTCACCTTCATAAAGTGCCGGCATAAATTCTGACCCGGTTTTTGTCAACGGCACAGCCATTGATCCGAGTAATCCCATAGCAATCAAAATCGTTAACCACTTACGCTTCAATGCCAATTTTAAAATTGGCTCATAAAGATGTATAAACCAGCGATTAATTGGGTTTTCTTCTTCTTTACGGATTCTGCCGCGAATAAGCCATAGCATCAAGACAGGCACAACTGTGACAGACAAAATTGAAGCAAAAGCCATGGCATATGTTTTAGTAAAGGCTAGCGGTGCGAATAAGCGGTAAGATTGCCCAGTTAAAGCAAAAACAGGCAGGAAAGATACGGTAATGATCAGTAGCGAGAAAAACAATCCGGGACCAACTTCTTTTGTAGCCAATAAAATTGCAGAATTTTTGTCCTCTCGCGAGGCGTCCTTGGGAAGATCCGCAAGTTTTCTATGCGCATTTTCAACCATAACAATCGAGGCATCCACCATGGCTCCAATCGCAATAGCAATGCCCCCTAGTGACATAATATTAGCCGTAATACCCTGCGCTGACATCACAATAAAAGCCGCTAAAATTGCTAACGGTAGGGTAATAATGGCAACAAGCGCAGACCTTACATGCAAAAGAAATATGAACGAAACAAGAGCTACAACAATAGCTTCTTCAATTAATTTACTACGAAGATATTCGATAGCACCTTCAATCAAAGGAGCGCGATCATAAACCGTCTCAATAATAACTCCTTCAGGCAGCCCTTGCTGTAGTTCTTCAATTTTTTCTTTCACGCCCTCAATAACTTTCAGAGCATTTTCTCCAGCGCGCATTACTACAACACCAGCTACAACTTCACCTTCACCATTCAGCTCCGTCACCCCGCGCCGCAATTCAGGACCCTCAATAACCCGAGCCACGTCCTGCAAGCGCACCGGGGCTCCATCTTGTGCATAAACAACAACTTTACGCAGCTCATCCAGCTTGGTGATATAACCTTTTGAGCGGATCATCATCTCCATTTCGCCCTTTTCAATTAGCCTACCACCAGCCTCCATGCTGGCGTTTCTAACCGCCTCCATCAGCCGTTTCAGCGGGACGTTGAAGGCACGCAAACGATTGGGATCTATCAATACTTGGTATTCTTTAACAAACCCACCAACCGAAGCAACTTCTGATACTCCAGGCACCGTAGCTAGTTCAAAACGTAGGAACCAGTCCTGAAGGCTACGAAGCTGTGCCAGATCATAAGTGCCGCTTTTATCAACAAGTGCATATTGATAAACCCAGCCAACACCAGTTGCATCCGGACCTATTTGCGGCTTGGCCGCATCAGGCAAGTCTCCTTGAACTTTTGAGAGTGCCTCAATCACACGGCTACGCGCCCAATATTGATCGACATCATCTTCAAAAATTATATAAACGAAAGAACTACCAAACATAGAAAAGCCGCGCACATCTTTTGTTTTAGGCAGGCCCAGCATAGTGGTGGATAACGGATAGGTTACCAAATCCTCAACAATCTGCGGCGATTGTCCAGCAAAATCCGTTCGGATAATCACTTGTGTATCCGACATATCCGGGATGGCATCAAGCGGCATTTTCTGGAGTGAAATAACCCCAGCCACCAGCAGTGCAATCATCATCATACCAACCAGCAACTGATTATGCACCGACCAGTCTATAACCTTAGCAACGAAAGATTTAGTAGGATCGTGAGAGAGATGATCGTCCTTTTGGCCTGTTACCTTATCAATGTCCTCCATGTGCGCCTCCTGCAGGACGGTCTTCTGTCATCTCTGGAGCGGCCGCTGCATCTTCAGCACCTGGCTTTTCCAGCCAATCTATTTTCATCGGATGACCTTCGCCGTAAGGGTTTTGCGCCTCTTCACCCAGCTGTAGCCAGTATGTGTCCAACCCGTGTGCCATATAGAGCTTTAAGCCTTTATCCTTGTAGTGCTGCGGACGGCCTTCTAAAAGCCACGGCTTTAACGCTGTGACCAACTCATTAAGGCTCGCCTGCCATTCCACATCGGTCAAACTATCTTTGGCTTTCATCAAGGCATCTTCCGCATCTTCCAGAACGAATTGCAGCTTCGTACCCCGAAAGACCGGCATCAAATGATCGCCAATTGTAATCGCAGGCATAATCATTTTGGGGTTAGGGGTGCGCCCCGCTATCAGCTCTTCATGGATATACAGCCCCGCATCTGCCAGATGATCAATCATCGCCATCTGGTCATCACCGACTTCTAGCGTGTTCAAAGATGTTTGCATACGCTGCATTTTGCGGAAGGATTCTCGCAAAGAGCTTTCAGAATCGATCAGGAACTGGCCGCTGACTACAACATTATCATTCTCGGCCACCCCTTTCAGCACTTCAGTGCGTCCGCGATAACGCAGTCCCACCAAAATCTTACGCGGCTGGAAGCGACCTTTATTCAAAGCTACAACAACAAAGTCCCCGTCCTTGCTTTTCAAAATGACATCACTCGGGATAGACAGGCGACGCTCCACACCCGTTTCAAATTCAACATCGGCATAGGCTCCCGGCTTTAAGATATTATCGGGATTGTCCAAAACCAACCGCACACGGCCCGTGCGAGTTGCACGATCAATGGTCGGATAAATATAATCAATTTTTGCCTGTTTTTCCTGAATGCCAAGATTGGGGAAAGACACGCTCACCCTTGTTGTGTCATCAATATAAGGGATATCCTGTTCAGCAATACTGACCTCCGCCCATACAGATGAATAATCCTGTATCTGCATCACCATCATACCGGGCTTCACATACGTGCCTTCGCGAATGCTGATCATACTGATCACGCCATCGCTTTCGGCATAAAACGGCATATAAATTTCAGCTTTGCTGTTTTTGCGAATTGTGCTGATGACAGAATTTTGCACCCCGAGCGATTGTAGCCGACGCTTTGCTGCGTTGATCCGGCCTTTAACTCCCGTTTGCAGAGCACTAACATAATCCTGCTGCGCCGAAATTAATTCTGGGCTGTCCAGTGTAAACAAAAGCTCGCCTTTTTTAACTTCATCGCCTTCGGCTTTGAATTTTAAATCCTTGACCCAGCCGGACACACGCCCTGCAATATCGGTTTGCAAACGAACATTTTCTATCACATCCCCATAGCTGCGCACCGCTGTCCCAAAGCTAGCCATTTGTGCTTTTTCCGTACGCACACCTGTATTTTGGATAGTTTCCGGAGCAATCGTAACGACTGTGCGCGCTGTTGCGTCTTTCCTTGTGGTTTCACTGCCATCACCATAGACTGGCACCAAATCCATGCCCATGGGAGATTTCCCCGGTTTATCGCTTCTATAATTCGGGTTCATTGGAGCTTGCCAATACAGAATTTTTTTCTCACCCGGTGAAGAACCTGAAGCATTGTCATTTGCTGGCTCTTCAGCCACGCTTTCCTCTTCGGCATCAAGCGCCACCAGATCCATACCGCAAATTGGACAATTACCCGGACGCTCAGCAATATAATGCGGATGCATCGGACACGTGTATTTTTGCCCCTCTGCCATAACAGGCATGGAAAAGACCGCTATCAATAAAAATAGCGCAGGAATTATTTTTTTCATTCTTCTGTCTCCTTAAAGCCGCCAATAATATTAGAATTGAATTCAGCTGACTTCATGGCATGTGTGGCCTTCACTTGTGCCAGTTGTGCCTTGATATTCAGGCGGTCAATTCTGGCAAGCAACACTCGGTCGAGGTCTTCGGTACCCGCCTCGTAATTACGCTGCGCGGCGTCAATCTTGCCCTTCATCGCCCAATCTTTATCTTTCAACACCTTGACGTTTTTAGCAGCCGCATCACGGGCACTCTCAATCGTCGCCATTTGTTTCACCCACATTCGGCTGACATCATCATAAGCAAACATGGCGCCGCGCTGCCTGTCCTTTGCTGCTTTCAATTTTGGTTTTTGATTGCTGGAAGCCCAGAGCGGAATACTGACCTGCGCCTGCACAGAAAACCAGTCATCCCCGGCGAAAGAGCCGTTCTGGCCATCCTCACGCTGTTTATAAACGGCATTCACTCCAAAATTAGGCAGGAACGCCGCATCAGCAATACCAACATCCTTCTTGGCTATATCAATATCCTCTGCCGCAATCAGAACAGCATAGAGCGCATTTGGGTTTTTATCCCACAAGGTATCAGCCAATTCTGGCATATCAATCTCAGGCACTTCACCAATCAGCCTAATAAACTCAGCCTCAATTGCCACCTCCTGCGCATCTAAATCATTAAGCTTACGCTCTGCTTCGGCGCGCTCAACATCAACCTCAGAGAAGCGTTGATAAACAGAACGTCCAGATTCAATCTGGCCTTTGAAGGTATCTTCAAGCTCGTGATAGTGACCAAGCTGGGTTTTGATAAGTTTTTGCTGTGTCTTGACGCTTTCATGTTCGGCCAGCTTGGAAATCAGCATAAAGCGCAGCCGTGCATTGGTATAATCCGCCATGATCTTTTGTTTTTCCGACATCTGCTCCAGCTTGCCAGATTTTGCGCTGCGCAGAGCAGGATTGGGAATAGCTTGAGAAAAACCGATCACCTTGGAGGTTGGCAGGAAACGGTCAAAAGCCGGGTCGGATATCGGCACATTATCAACGCCAATCATGAACATTGGATCAGGCAGCCCCAACTCTCCTTGCGCCTGCGCCTTTGACGCCTCGCTTTCCGCCAGAATGCTTCCCACCTGCGGGTGTTCGCTTAGACGTTGTATATACTCCTCAAATGAAGCGGCGCTTGCAGAACCTGATGTAAGGAGGATAAGAGCGGTGCTGATACTTAAAAGTCTTTTTAATTTCATGGTTTTCTCCGAAATGCGGTCATTAGTCTTATTACGAAGAGTATAGCCTAATCCCTCAAATTATTTTAGAGGTCTTCACATGCAGGACATACGCCTGCCTTTATGGGCAAACTATCAATGAATTTAGTTTCTTCGAGATGACAGCCTGCACCCTTGATCACACCCCAAGGTCAACAGAAATTTAGAAGAAAGCTTACAGGCTTTGTGCCAGTTTCTGCGTCAGCAGCTTACGTGCCCGGTAGACCCGTGTCTCGACTGTTTTCGGTGTCACACCCAGGATACGGGCACACTCTTCCTGAGAACGATCTTCCAGGGCAAACAGAATCAGGGCGGTTTTCAGCTTATGCGGCAACTTATCAATCTGCTTTTCAAGAAGCTTTAAAGTTTCACGATGCTCGGTCAGGCTTTCTATATTCTCATCACTTGCCAGAACATCATGCAATGAGCCTTTGTCTTCATCATCTTCAAATAAAGAGCCAGGTCTTGAACCTGTAGGCTGGGTTATAAGTTTCAGCCCGGTCATAGACGCGAAAAAACGCCTCCTGAACGATATCGTAGGATGTATCTTCATCCTTTGTATAGCGGGTTACAAAAAAGAAAAGCGGTTGTTTGTGGCGTTTCATTAACTCGTCGAGCGCAACATCCCGGCCATTTTGCAAGGCCAGCATTAACTCCCCGTCAGAAAATTCGGGGATCGGTTTATTGTCCGGCGTTCCGGTAAAGCTGCTCAACGACCTTCTCCTCAAGCGTTTTATTCTGATCCTCGCTAAGGATAGAGCGCATATCTGCAAGATGCTGCAGAGTTAGCTTTTGCAAGTCGCCCATCGTGCCATGGATTTTGTCTACCACCGCCTGCACCTGAGAGGACGAATATCCGCCGTCTTTAATTGCTTCGGCAAGCTCCATATTGGCCAGCTTCATCTGCTCTTCCAGTAAAGCTTTTTGACGACGAAAATCTTTTTCAATGACGGTCAGATGCTTATCTTGCTGTGCGTTTAAATTCAGATCATGGTGAAAGAGCGCATGCATATCCCCAGCTGCATGGTGGTGGGCACCACTGCCTTTACCTAAAAAGTTCTGGCCAATCAGCACGCCGCCTATGGCAACGCAAACCACTATCATCACAATGAAAAGAATTTGCCAAAATTTCTGCTTCATGAAGATGCCGGATCGGGGTTAGAAATTGTTGATGAAATCATGTAAGGCGCATTCATTGAAAACACCTCAAGCCCCAATGTATCAGATTGCGCCTTAACTGGCGATAGCTGGGAAACCATAAGCCCGGTCACAAGAGCCAAAACCAAGGAAGCGTAACGCAACTGTGCGCCTCCCCATGCCGGAAAAGCCAAAACGGAAGTTTGTGGCACACTTTTTTTCTGACGTATGCGCGCCCAAACATCGGATTCCAATCGATCAAGACGGTGGTAATCCGGTTCTTTCTGGAAGGATCGTTCCAGTAATTTATCTATAACTTTCAATAGCATGGCTTTTACTCCGTTCAATTATCTTACTCCTAATACGAATAAAGAGCCACTTTCCCTCAAATTTTTATAACCAATATTTATCAAAAAAACCATTTGAATACCCTCTTCTCTTAAAAAAGCTTCGCACAATCTATAAAAACCCTTGCCATCATTACAAATAATGTCTTTCGCATTGGTTTTTAAAAGCCGAAAAGAAAAAGAAAGCGCATAATATTGGGAAAGAACATGTGCCATCTTAAATCAAGAAAAGAACTAATAAAAATATTGCCCCAGATACTCTCCGTCCACCCACATTTTGACGAAATTTGGCTTTGGTCGTATCAGGGCTTGGTAACTCTCGCACCTATTATTCTCTCGATACTGTTGTGGAGCACACCCCGTACGATAGCACAACCCTTGCGTAACTCTGTATCCCTGTTGTCTTTCTCTTAAAACAAAGCCTTCATTACACGGCTCAAAACGCTCATAGCCTAATTGGTAATGCCCATCTATTGTTTCTCCATTTGGCCCTGTTGTGCATGAAGACAATTTAGGCAGAGGATCTCTGCCTTTTTTTATGCGCTTCTTAAATTCACTATAGGCTCCGCCACAACCTGACGGGAAGCCACCCGGCAAACAAATCCAAATAGCGCAGGCGTCTTGACTAGAAGCCAGTGCCGTTTTGCCATTAGAAATAATCAACACGGCCATAACGATCATTATAAAAAATTTCATTTATTTTTATCCTCCTGCTCTATGAAAGAAGTCTGATACTGCTGAGAAAATTGTCGCAATGTTCTAATAAGCGCTAAAAAATCAACCCTGATGTCGTTTGGCACACTATAGAATTCACTTACAAGTTGAAGAAGATCATGATCTTCAATGTTAAACGGCGCGAGCTTCTCTATAAAAAAGTAATTGATGGAAACGCCAAGAATATCAGCACAATTCTTAAGTCTTTCTGCCGATAGCCTATTCTCACCTGTTTCATATTTGTGAATTTGCTGCGCTCTAACGCCTATAAGGTCACCTAATTCCCCCTGTGACAGCCTTCTGTTTTGGCGAAGAAAGCTTAATTTTCTTCCTAAATTTGCGTTAAAGTCTATGTTTGCTGATCTGGCTTGCTCCATTTTTTTATCCGTTCCTTTGGTTCACAAGCACAAGCCAAAGCTTCCAATCTCATAACTTCATAGACACATATCCCTAAAATTAGGCCAACAAGGGCATGTGCGGGTTAATACTGAGATTATGATCGGGATTATCTGCTCACATAATAGGATTCAACCTATTACGTATAAGTTTAGTCCATTTTTAAACCCTGACGTGAAAGCCCTTGTAATTACAGAGAGATAACCTTCTATGGGAGAAAATAACGAATTCAAATGAGGGAGTACCATGCGCAGCACACATCTATTATTCTTAATGCTTTCACTGATACTTATTTCATTTCCTGAAACTGCATATGCACAAGCGTTATTTGATTCAGGCACTAATTTCCTTACTGCTCTGCAAAATCTTCTTACCAACACATGGGCGCGCATTATCGCCATCATTGCTGTTATTGGCCTTGGGATACTCTGGATGACGGGAAGATTGGCATGGGGTGTCGCCGCTTCAATTATTGGCGGAATTATACTTGTATTCGGCGCTCCTGCGATCGTGGACAGTATAGCTGGCTCGCTTTAGAGAGGCGGCAAATGAATTATGAAGAAGATATAGATTTTGACCCATTATTTGTTGGTATGACCAGACCCCCAATAGTCATGGGCGTTCCAATGGAATTTTTCGGTATCAACTTTATTTTATTTGGAATAGGCATGATCGCTTTTGCTTCTTTAACAGCAAAAGCTCTTTTTGTTTTGCTTGCCTGCTTACCTCTCCATGCCTTGGGGTACATAGCAACTGAGAAAGAGCCTCACTGGATGAGCATATATCTCACAAAAATTACCAGATGCGGGCCGATCCAAAACAAGGGCTTTTGGAAAACTAATAGTTATAAACCATGAGGGTAAGAAATAATTTTGTTAAAATCCATAAGAAGAAAGGATATGCAGCTTGGAAGAATCGCGCAGCGTGAAGTTTCTGCGGCAAGCTTCATTCCATATTCAAGGCATTATGACGATACAACATTAAAAACCAAAACAGGATACCTTCTTAAAATTATAAAGATTGAAGGCCTTCCTTTTGAGACAGCCGACCAAGCTGATTTAAACGCCAGAAAGAACATCCGCGCTACACTTTTAAGAGGCATCAGCAACTCTCGCTTTGCTATTTATCATCACACTATTCGCCGCCGCGTATCAGATAAATTAGACGGATTGTTTGAAAATGATTGGTGCCGACAACTTGATACCGCCTATCAAGAAAAACTGTCTCAAAAGAATATGTTCGTAAACGAACAATATATTACAATCGTACGCCGGCCACCGCAGAGCAAAATTGGAATAATGGCCAATATTAGCGGCATCGTCTTTTCTTCTGTCGATCGGTCTGCAAGAGAACAAAAGGACATTGAAAACCTTAAAGCTCTGAACGAAGCCGTAAACAATATTATTTCAACACTAAAACCATATAAGCCAAGGGTTTTAAGTGTTATCGATACCGAGAAAGGTGCATTTTCAGAAAGCTTATCGTTTCTTTCCTATTTGGTAAATTTGGAAGATAAGCAGGTACGTTTGCCCGCCTGCTCTATCGCAGAATATTTGCCTGAAAAACGAATTTCCTTTGGACGAGAAACTTTTGAAATGCGCGGGGCTGCTTCAAGTGATGTCAAGCTAGGCGCGGTGTTATCAGTTAAAGAATACGATAACTCTACCGGCCCTGGCATGTTAGATTCATTTCTCCGCCTTCCCCATGAATTTATACTGACACAATCTTTCGGTTTTGTTGATAGACAGACTTCTCTCAGTTCCATGAACGAAGCTGAAAGAAAGATGATTGCTGCAGAACAAGGCGCAGAGAGCCTTATTATAGACATCCAAGACGCAAAAAATGACCTGTCTTCGGGCAAATCTTCATTCGGAGAACATCATATTTCACTGACTGTCTTTGCTGACGATAAAGACCAGCTTGATAAATCAATTAGTGACTCATTGAGCGCATTTACCAATATTGGCTTAATTTGCACACGTGAAGATGTAAATTTAGAACCTGCGTTTTGGGCAAATCTACCTGCTAATTTCAGCTATATTTCGAGAAGATCACTTATCTCAAACCAGAATTTTGCCAGCTTTGCCAGTCTGCATACTTTTCCAGCCGGAAGCAAAACTGAGAACCACTGGGGCAGTGCAATTACTAGGCTAGAAACAACCTCTGGCACACCATACTGGTTCAATTTTCATGAGCGTGATGTCGGAAATTTTACGGTTATCGGCCCTACTGGTACAGGGAAAACCGTTTTACTAACTTTTCTCATGGCTCAAGCACAAAGATTAAAACCACGTTCTGTATATTTCGATAAAGATCGAGGAGCTGAAATATTCATACGAGCGATTGGCGGCGAATATACGATTGTAAGCCCCGGAAAACCTACGGGATTAAACCCACTACTATTACAAGATACACCAAAAAACAGAGGGTTTTTAAGAGACTGGCTACAGCTTCTTGTATCTGACGATAATCATCACCGATTAACATCGAAAGAAATTGATATTATTTCGGACGCGGTAAATGCAAATTATGAAGCCCCTCCTGAAAATCGACGCCTGCGCTATTTAGCAGAACTTCTAGCAGGTTATGGCTCAGAAAACGACTCTTCACTTGGGGAACGCATTGCAAAATGGCACTCCAATGGCGAACGAGCGTGGTTATTTGACAGTGCCACTGACAGCTTATCACTAGACAACAAAACTATTGGATTTGATCTAACATCAATTCTGGATGATCCAAAAGCCCGCGCGCCTTGGCTTCTATACGTTTTTCATAGAATTGACGAACTTCTTGATGGGCAAAAAACAATTCTCATGCTCGATGAGGGTTGGAAGATGCTTGATGACCCCATATTTACAGCGCGCATCAAAGACTGGATGAAAACAATCCGTAAACAGAACGGCATACTCGGTTTTGCAACACAATCTGTCAGAGATGCGCTGAACTCAGAGGTTGGCGATACGATAATTGAGCAATCATTTACCCAAATCTTTTTGCCCAATAATAAAGCGTCTGAAGAAGATTACTGTAAGGGTTTTGGCCTTACCCACCAAGAGCTGATGATAATCCGCGAACTTACACCAGAATCACGATGCTTTTTGGTTAAGCACGGAACGGATTCTGTAATCGCCAAACTTGATTTGGACAACATGGATGATTTCATCTCAGTGCTATCAGGAAGAACTGAAACTGTGAAGCTGCTTGAAGAAATCATGCACGAAACTGGAACAGCCCCAGATAAGTGGCTGAACGCGTTTTTACAAAGGAGTAGAAAACTATGAAATTATTAAAAATATTGATGCTCTCCGCCGCAATCTTGGTTTGCCAAAACTTGGAAGTTAAGGCGCAAGGCATACCAGTCTATGATAATGCAGGCTTCGTACAACTGATTGCACAAGTGAATGCTATGGCAGATGATTACCAAAAACAAATCCAGCAGCTTGAAGAAGCAGTCAGACAATCAGACGCCATTACCGGCACGCGGAACATGGGTGATGTTGCAAACGGGTTATTAGAACAGCAATTACGCGAGTATCTCCCTAATACGTGGCAAGATACCATGAATATTATAAACAGCGGAAATATCCCAACCGGCGCACTTGGCACACAAAGCATATACAACAATCTCTATGATGAATACTCCCCATTAACGGGATCGGCTTTAATGCCCTCAGATCCATCAAGCAATGTCGCCAAAGCAATAGATCGCAGAACCGAAACAACCTATGCAGCCATGTCTGCAAGCGAACAAGCATACAATAATGTTCCTGTAAGAATGCAAACCTATGAAACATTATTAGACGAGCTTAATAGCAGCGATGATCTAAAAACGTCCGTGGATCTTCAAGCTAGAATTACAGCAGAAAACGGAGTGGCACTTAATGAGCTGATGAGGCTCAACGCAATTCGTATTCAACAAAATGCGTCAGTCGATAATGAAACCCTGATGAATAGCCGAAGAGCCAGCTCATTCAATATCTACGACCCTGCCCTTGCAAGAGCAGCTATGCAATTACCAAATTAAGGAGAAAACTATGAAAAAACTACTCACTATTACCTGCCTAATATCTGCACTTTCCCTTGGCGGCTGTGCTTCTCAATACAAAGAGAAAAAAGCCCCGTGCGGAAATGCAAAAACTGCCTCTTTATCGAGCAATCCCTGTGATCCACTGCCCATCAATGTCGCAATGATTAGAAAAAAAGGCACTAAAAGCTCATGAGAAGAAAAATCTTAATAACATCACTTGCCGCAACGCTGAGCTTGACGGCCTGCTTTGGTGAAAAAAACCCTCTTAATGATGTTTCACCAACGGTCTTAGCCAAAGAAATCTTTGATATAGGAGAGGATGCGAATGATTGTATGCAGCTCTGGAGCAACCCAATAGCCGCCAGCCCTCAAGGAATCATCTATCAAACTTGCGAGGACAGTGCTTCCAAAATCGCCATTCATTTCACGAAGGCCGGATACGGCGACATAACTGCTTACAATGTAAAATCCTTAGATAATTGGGAGAATATTGAGGCCGAAGTACAAGTTTTGAGAAAAACCAGACGTGAAAACGTAGGAGATACAATGAAAAACGTGTTTCCAGACTGGAGCAAGCAGCCTTGATTGAAACCATCATCAATAATGTTGATTCAATTATACTCGCTTTCGTTCAGGGGGCGTTCGGTAGTTTAACGCCTATTGTGCAGATTCTCTGGCGCTTGATGTTTATTATCTTCATAGCTGTTTTTGGCTATAAAGTTATCATTTCAGGGAGGTTTGCCGCCAACGATCTTATCGTGAACACATTGAAAATCATAATCCTCCTGCTCATTGCAACAGAATGGGACACCTTTTTTCTTCTCGTCTACAATATGGCCACTGATTTACCTTCAGATATTGCCGGACAAATAATGAGCGGTGCCGCAAACGCAACTCCTGGGGCAGTCGCCAGTGATGATGCTTCTGCAAATCTCATCCTTTCTGACTTTTATGATCGCGCGTTGGTCATAGTGACCCAAATTTTGGAAGGTGCAAAATGGTATGAGGTGGGTAAATACTTTTATGCTTTTATTATATGGTTTGGTGCATTGGCTCTTTCAGGATATGCCGCGATGTTAATCGTTTTGTCCAAGATTGCAGTGGCTATTTTATTATCAATCGGCCCCCTATTCATCCTTCTGCTGATATTTGCAAACACGCGCTCTTTATTTGAAGGTTGGCTAAGGACGTTACTCAACTATGCGGTCATTCCTATATTCGTGTATGCGTTATTGGCTTTACTGCTGACTATTTCAGACCCGCCCCTCGTAAGTTTAGAGAACAATACAACGGGTTCTTCAAATACCCTTTCTTATATTGGCGCGTTTATTTTTGTCTCATTTGTTTCTGTCTTACTTTTAATGCAGGTAATGAATATTGCCGCATCAATAACAGGCGGATTATCACTCTCAACAATGGGATCAGCCTCATGGGGAGTAAGGACGGCTGGACGCTTAGGAAAAGGCACTCCAAAAGGCACATTTACATCAGGCGTCTTCGCTTATAACGCCGCCCGCCATCCTGTCCAGTCATCAAAAGCCATTGGTAAACGATTAGCCACGTCAGCAAAAAAGATTAGAGGGTTTTAAATATGTCTAAGAATAGAGAGGATTATTACAATAAAGCATCAACGTGGGATCAAGAGATAATCGCAAATGCGTTAATTTCTAAGAAACGTGCTTGGATTGTCGCTTTTTTCTGTATGGGTATTTCAATATTAAGCCTGTTCACGCTTATTTTGATTTTACCTTTAAAAACCTTTGAGCCTTATGTTGTTACCGTCGATAGGGCTACAGGCTATTTGGAAGTGGCTAAAGGTTTAAATGACCTAACCCTGTCAGAAGATGAAGCTGTAACAGAAGCCAACCTGGTGAAATATGTTTCTCTTCGCGAACAATACAATCCTGCAATCTTAAAAGAGAATTACGAAACTGTTGAAATCATGTCAGATGGACAGGCTTTAAAAGAGTATCAAGAGCTATGGGCGGCGAGTAACTCTAATAATCCATCCATAAAATTAGGCCGAAAAACCTCGATAGATATAAAAATAAAATCTGTTTCTTTCATTAACGACAAAACAGCTTCCATCCGCTTCTTACGTGAAGTGAGAGAGAATGATCGCGTAAAAATCAGCCATTGGAACGCAATCATACAATTCCGCTACTCACAAAAACCTATGCAGATGAAAGATAGATTTTCTAACCCACTTGGATTCCAAGTCACAACTTACCGCGTCAACCCAGAAGTATTGGAGATTATACGATGAAACTAAAACCCCTACTCTTAAACACAGCCATAATTTCTTGCTTACTTATAAGCCCTGCTCTGGCTGGAAAAAACCCTCGGCCAATGACCGCCGATGCCCGTGTAAAAATTGTGACCTACCATGAAAGTGACGTTTATCAAGTCAGAGGGCATTACGGATATTCAACCGTAATTGAATTATCACCCAAAGAACGTATCGAAACAATATCACTTGGGGATACGGAGAGCTGGCAGGTCATGAAGCCTGGAAAACCAAATATCATGTTTATCAAGCCTCTTGAAGAAGACGCAGCTACCAACATGACGGTCATTACAGATAAAAGAATGTATACGTTTGAGCTTACAGCCAGCCAAGCATATTCCCACAGATCGCCCGATCTAACATTTCGTCTTAAATTCCACTACGCAGACGATGCCGCGCAAGAATTGGCCTACATTGGAAGTGTGTCAGAAGCCTATTATAACCCACTTGAAAGCACTGACGCTACAGACTTGAATTTTGATTACAGCTATGCCGGATCAAAAAGATTGCGCCCTATTCGGGCTTTTGATGATGGCGTTTTCACATATTTTCAATTCGAAGAATTTGATGTAATGCCCGCTGTTTTTGCCGTTGATGAAAATGGCAATGAGCGCCTTGTTAATTTTAATGTGCAGGGGAAATATGTGGTTGTTTCCGGCTTAGGATCACAATTCACTTTAAGAGATGGCGACACGGCTACCTGCATTTTCAATGAAACATTTCCAAAACCAGAACCCGAAGTGGTCAATGAGGTTATACCTTTGGCAGAAATTGAAGAAGCATCCGAGAAAATAATTTTATCTCACACCCCTATGCCTACACGCAAACCAGATATTGAAGCCATTAAACTTGCTGCTGAAGAAGAACCAAGCCTCTTTAAACGCATTTTTGGTACGGCGCAAAAAATAGAATTGGCGCAAGGGCCAACATTTAACGATTAGGATTTAAGATGAGTGATGAAGATATAAATAAGCCAGAAAACAATCAAATGCACGGCAATGAGCCTATAGATGGTGATCGTGATATTCCTTCTGTTGCTCAAAACAGAGATTTTTCAAAACTGGGAATTATGGCCTTTATTGTTGTTGGCTTGATCGCAATTATTTTAGTAGCCAAAGACGGTATGGAAAAAAACGATCCAAAGCTAATGACGGAGGCCGAGGAAGTAGAATATAGAACCCGCGCACCATCCGGCCCTTATATTGAGATCGCTGAGCCTGATCTACCCTTAGAGCAACTGGTTCCCCCCATTAATGAAAAAGAACTTTATGATCCACTTGAAGCACAGCGGGAATTCCAAATGCGGCAAGAAGCGCTTAGAATTGCAAGAGAACAAAAAAAGCGGATGGAAGCGCGCCGCCGATCACCGCAAATAATTTTTGATGACGCTAATGCTGGCCGAACAACTGCAACACCAACTTCATCAACGAAAGGCGGATCACTGTTTGGCGGTGAAGATGACCCCAATATTGCTTTTGCTAACCAATATGCCAATGCTGATGTAGAAACCGTGCAGGCGTCACAGCTCCAAAACCTTGGAACACTCGTCACACAAGGCACTGTCATAGACGGAATTTTAGAAACTGCCATTCAGAGCGACTTGCCCGGAATGGTAAGGGCTATTGTGAGCGAAAACGTGTATTCGTTTGATGGATCTTCTTTGGTTATTCCAAAAGGCTCTAAACTTGTTGGCCGCTACAGATCAACACTAACCAGAGGTCAATCACGCGTTTTTGTTATTTGGAGCCGTTTGATTAGGAATGACGGTGTTAGCATTAACATTGGCTCATACGGCACGGATGATCTAGGACGAAGCGGATTAGCTGGCGTTGTTGATACACACTTCTTCGAGCGTTTTGGCTCTTCTGTCCTCTTATCTCTAATTGATACCGGCCTTCAAATTGGCGTTAATGCTGTTGATGACGCGGATCAAGCGACCGTTGCCCTTGAAACTGGTTCAGATTTCTCACGCTCCGCAGAAATCGCATTGGAAAATTCTGTCGGCATACCGCCAACTGTTCATGTTCATCAAGGCTCTCGAATAAAGGTTTTTGTTGGCAAAGACCTCGATTTCTCAGAGGTGGCCGGCAATGTCAGAAGATAAAAGCATCAAAGATATTAAGGCTGCCAACCAATCTGAGCCAAAGAGAGCTACACAGGCGGATAATTCAAGTGTATTTCTCAATCAATATCTTGGTATTTTTCAGAAATTTTTGACTGACCCTGATGTGTCAGAAATATGCGTGAACAAACCTGGGCAGGTTTGGATTGAGCGTTCCGGCGTTCCAGAAATGGAATTTGTAGAAGACCCTGAAATAACCAACGATATTCTCTGGCGTCTTGGCCGGTTGGTCGCAAATTTTTCAGATCAATCTATTGCTGTAAATAAACCTCTACTCTCAGCCTCACTGCCCTCTGGTGAGCGCATTCAATTTGCTACGCCTCCTGTTTCAAGATTTGGTGTTGCGCTTTCTATCAGGAAGCAAGTTGTCAAAGATATGAACCTTGATGATTACAAAAAGATGGGAGCGTTCGATGGCTTGAAGGCCAATACAAATAATTCTCATAAGGAAAAACAAAAATTAGATAATTTATACAAAAATCATAATTACCAAGAGTTCATAGCCACAGCCACAAAGCAGAAGAAAAACATCATTATTGCAGGTGGCACATCCACAGGTAAAACAACATTACTCAATGCTATTTTAAAAGAAATTGATGGATCTGAACGTATCGTAACCATTGAAGATGCGCCGGAAGTATCACCGCCCCATCAAAATCACCTTTCTTTACTTGCCTCTAAGGGCGACCAGGGACAAAGCAGCGTAACAATACAAGATTTATTAGAAGCCTCTTTAAGATTTAGGCCAGACAGGGTTCTTCTGGGAGAATTGCGCGGAAAAGAGGCATATACATTCCTGCGCGCTGTAAATACCGGACACCCCGGCTCTATCTCAACGGTTCACGCTGATACGCCCTTTGGGGCTTTAGAACAAATCTGTCTTATGGTGATGCAAGCCAACCTAGGATTAGATCACGATCAAATTATGGCCTACATTCTCTCGATTGTTGATATTGTCGTGCAAATGAAGCGTGAGGGCGGCAAGCGCTTCATTTCTGAAATTTGGTATCCTGACAATGGAAAATAATAGAGCAATATACCTTATAGCCAGCTTGTTCGGGCTTATTTTCTATTCTTATGTCGCCTCCTTGATGTACTGCATTTTGGCCAAAATTCCATTAGAAACAGCAAACCCTATTTCAATATGGTTCGTTTTTGGAGAGCCTATTACAGATCAAATACAATCTCGTTTGTTCGTTGCATTTGGCGCCCCTGCTGTAGCTATAATTTTTATAGGCGGACAACTATATGACAACACATTTAATAATAAAGGCTTATTTGGAAAGGCAAGGTGGGGAGGCCTTAGTGATTTAAGGAAAGCAAAACTGACAGAAAAAGACGGCCTTATTTTAGGTAAGTTTAACGGCCAGTATTTGATGAGTAATCAACCAACCCACTCTATTCTCGTTGCCCCTACCCGTTCAGGAAAAGGTGTTGGCGTTGTTGTACCCAACTTACTGGCTTGGAAAGGATCAGTTATCTGCTTTGATGTTAAGCATGAAAACTATCGTAAAACTGCTGGCTTTCGTAAAGCCCACGGCCAAAAAGTCTTTATGTGGTCGCCAATGGACGAAAACTTAAAATCTCACAGATATAATCCGTTAGATGCCGTCAGTAAAAATCCTCATCAGCAAGTGAGTGATTTGCAAGTTATTGCCCGTATTTTAATCCAAGACCCTCCCAAAAGTGATCCTGTCTGGGCATCTGAAGCACGCGCCCTCTTTGTTGGTTTGGCATTATATGTATTAGATAGCGCAGAAATGCCTTCTACCATAGGGGCAATCAATAGGCTTTTGGGAACTGAAGCCGATCTGGGAGATGTTTGCCGTCATATTGTTAAAAAGCATCCAGAATTAATAGCCACAGTCAAAAAATCACTAATGAACTTTGCAAACAAAGCCGCTAAAGAGCGCAGCGGCGTTAAATCTTCTCTCAACCAAGCCATCAACCTTTGGGACAACCCTTTAATTGATGCAGCTACTTCGGCAACAGATTTTAAGATTGAAGATCTTCGAAAAGATAAAATATCAATTTATGTGGGTGTATTAACAGGCCAGATAGAAACACTCACCCCCCTCCTCCGCATATTTTTTGAACAAATCATTACAAAGTTATCGATGAAAGAACCTGATGAAAGCGAGCCGCACAAAGTTTTAATGCTTTTGGATGAATTTCATATGCTTGGCCGCATAGATTCGATGACGACAGCCTTTACCCTGCTTGCTGGTTACAACGTGCGTGTCATGGCTGTTGTGCAATCATTAAACTGGCTTGATGTCACTTATGATCGCGATAAAAGAAATGGTATTTTATCGTGTTGTGCTCATCAGATATTCTTCGCAACCAATGATCTCGCAACGGCGCAATATGTTTCTGAATCCTGCGGTAATCAAACGATTGACACCATATCAAAGTCAAAACGAAAATCCATGAAATATGAAGCGCCTACTTATAATACTTCACAGCGCGGAACGCCCTTAATTGCTAAACATGAAATGAGAGATTTCAACGTCAATGAGCAAATTATTCTCGTTGAAGGATCGCAGCCTATTAAGTGTAAGAAGATAAAATATTATAAAGAACCTACATTTAAAGACAGAGAGATTGAGCCTCCAGAAGTCCCAGAGCTTAAAATCCTCGATAACGCAATTCCCTATTTCGATATTCAATCAGATAAATATTCTAAAGCACAAGAAAAAGACCCTAATCAAACAGAAATTGATTATAACCCGCCAGGAAATTTAACGGATGGTATTTCTGGAAATGAGCCAACTAATGATGAAGAAGAAGTTATGAAGCGGCTTTCTGAAAATCTTAAATAAATTACCAAATTTTTAACCTAGCTATATTTATTTAGTTATTGAGTTGACAGCCCTTCGATGTTAACGTGGAGTCAATGAACAAGTTTTTTTTAATACTTTCAGCCTTCGCCTTGATCGTCTCCGTGACGGTCTGCGCTTCGCATTCTGCTCATGCTGGTGTTGATACCGGATCTGAAATATCCATAAGCATTGATATTGATAACCAGGGTGATACTTCTCTGGGCAGCAATGGCTGCGATATGACTTGCGGCGGATGCTGTGTTCATCACGCGACCAATACGTCCCACGGCATTAGCGACCTTACCTCCGTTGGTAAAGGTCAACTTCTTATGCCGGATACAACCTTGTTTGTATCGGATGTTATTTACGGCCTCAAACGCCCCCCCCAAAGCTTAAATTTATAAGGCGTAGTGTATCTGCTCATTGACTGATGTCATGCGCGGGTATGTTTTTACGACCTTATTCTTCAAGATAGCGCTTTTATATCAAGCGCCGCCTTATCCCTCTTATTGACTCAAAAAAGGAAACTACGATGAAAAAATTACTTTATACCTCCGCGTTGGCTATGATTTTATGGCAACCAACACTGGCCGGAGCCGAGACGCTGGACAAACAGGCGGCGCTCCAGAGGGCGTTACAGAACAACCCGACCTATAAGGCGGCGCTGGCCGAGATTGATGCGGCGGATGGCAGTAAATTACAAGCCTCGCTTCCCCCCAACCCTGACGCTGTTTTTGAGATTGAAAACTTCGCCGGAGAGGATGATCAGGAAGGGTTTGACGGCGCGGAGATTACGCTCGGCATCGAGCAAACCATAGAGCTGGGCGGCAAGCGCGGCAAGCGCACCGATGTGGCTGACTTCACCTATAAAATCAGCCAGCAACAAGCCAAGGCGCAAGCGCTAAGTCTTCTTGCCGAAACTGAATATGCATTCATTCGTGTGGCAGTGGCGCAGGAACGGATGGCTTTGGCTGATAAACGCCTCGATCTGGCGGACAAAACTCACAGCATTGTTGAAAAACGGATTGGCGCGGCGAAGGCTGCGGATATTCAACACACCAAAGCCGATATTGAAAAAGCATCGGCGGAGGTTGAAAAACGCAAGGCCGAAAAAGAATTGGTCACGGCCAAAAATGATCTGGCGCGTCTGCTGGGCGGCATGGATAGCGCCAACATAGATGTGGAAAGCGATATTAGCGCATTGCCGGATATGGTCGATCAACAGGCGCTTATTGATGCTCTGAAAAACGCACCGCAATCACAGGCGCAGGAGTTTGCCAAGATGCAAGCGCGGTCGTCTTTGGATCTGGCACGATCTGCGGCTGTTCCCGATCCGACTTTCGGGCTGGGTGTACGGCGCTTTAATGAAAATGACAGCACGGCTTTGGTGGCCAGCCTGTCTTTTCCGATCCCCGTCTTTAATCGCAATCAGGGCGGCATACAAGAAGCCAAGGCCAATATGATTAAGACGGATGCGCAAAGTTATGCAGCGGGTTTATCGCTGCGGCAATCCGCATTACAGGCGTGGGAAAGTCTCTCCGCGTCACTGGAAGAAACCAAAAGTTATCAGAACGAGATTATCCCAAGCGCCCGCAAAGCCTATTCTCAGGCCGATGACGGATATAGCCGTGGGGCATTTTCGTTTCTGGATTTACTGGATGCGCAGCGCACCTTGTATGAGGTTCAACAAGCGCGGCTGGACAGCCTCTTAAGCGTTTATGAGGCCAAAGCACAAACCGATTTCTTGATGGGGACGCATAGCCCTCTGATTGAACAATTTTCTCAAGCAAATAATGA
Source organism: uncultured Alphaproteobacteria bacterium (assembly GCA_963974945.1). Classification (GTDB taxonomy): domain Bacteria; phylum Pseudomonadota; class Alphaproteobacteria; order Micavibrionales; family Micavibrionaceae; genus UBA1672. The sequence continues at coordinate 8,620 of CAXBFT010000002.1, read as the reverse complement.
AGGACAAAACTAATGACCAGAAAACTCTTATCCATAGCAGTGCTGGGGCTTGCGCTTTTTGCATGGCAACTCACACCCGCAATAATTGCTTCGGCGCAAGCTGAAACAGAGACACATGACGATCACGGTCATGATGAACAAAAAGGCCATGGCCATGATGACGGGCATGAGCATGAAGATGGCCATGATGAAAGTGATGGCGACGACCACGGTGATGATCATTCCGAAGAAGGCGATAGCCATGATGAACACGGTCATGACAGCCATGAAAAAGAAGACAGTCACGATGACCACGGTCATGGCGGCGAGTCTCATGGTGATGAACATGGCGATAGTGAAGAGCATGAAGAAGGCAAAACCGAAATCGCGCCGGACGCTGCAAAAAAAGCTGGCATATCCATTGAAAAAGCGGCTCCGGTCATGATTGGAAAGGTCATTCCCTTAACAGGCCGCATCACGATCAATCAGAACGCTAAAGCCGAAGTGCGGGCGCGGTTTCCTGGGATTATCCGAAGTGTTAAGGCCAATTTGGGGGAGCAGGTTAAAAAAGGTCAAGTTCTGGCCGTTGTTGAAAGCAATGAAAGCCTGAAAGATTACAATGTTACTGCCCCGATTGACGGCACTATTCTGGCGCGAAACACCAATCTAGGTGATGTGGCGAATGGTGAGCCTCTCTTCACGATTGCCGATCTTTCAACGGTCTGGGCGAAGTTCCATATCTTCCCGAAAGACGCGGATATGGTGGCTGCGCAGCAAAGCGTTCGTGTCCATACGCTTGATGAAGGCAAAGAACAAGAGGCCACCATCTCTATGCTGTTCCCGACCGCAGACGCCTTGAGCCAAACGCTGGTCGCTGTTGTGCCAATGGATAATAAAAACAGCATGTGGAGGCCAGGCACGACCATTGAGGGGGATGTGACCGTTTCGCAAAAACAAGTGTCTCTGGCGGTGCGCGAGTCCGCCCTGCAAAGCATGGAAGATCAAACGGTCGTTTTTGTAAAAATGGGAGATAACTATGAGATGAAACCCGTCAAAACGGGTGTGTCTGATGGGCGTTATATTGAGATCACAAGCGGTCTTAGCGCAGGGCAATCCTATGTCAGCGAAGGCAGTTTCGTCATTAAAGCAGATATTTTGAAATCCGGCGCAGCGCACGAACATTAAAAAAATAGAGAGATAAAATCATGTTAGAAAAAATTGTTAAAGCCTCCATACACCATCGCTGGCTTGTTCTGGTGGGTGTTCTTGGGATATGTGCCTTGGGCATTTATAACTTCAAGCGTCTGTCCATTGACGCTGTGCCGGACATCACCAATGTTCAAATTCAGATTAATACGGAAGCTGCTGGCTATACACCTTTAGAGGTCGAACAGCGCATTACCTTTCCTGTCGAAACATCACTTGCGGGCATTCCAAAACTGGACTATACGCGCTCAATCTCGCGCTACGGGCTGTCTCAGGTCACGGTGGTGTTTGAAGAAGGCACAGATATATACTTTGCCCGCCAATTGCTGGCCGAGCGTTTATCCGGCATTAAAAGTGAAATCCCCGAAGGCATAGAGCCGATGATGGGGCCAATCGCTACAGGTCTTGGCGAAATCTATATGTACACGGTGGAAGCTGAAGAAGGTGCGGTGAAAGAAGATGGCACTGCCTACACGCCGATGGATTTATTGACCATTCAGGACTGGGTGATTATGCCCCAGCTCCGAAACTTAAAAGGTGTGATTGAAATTAACACCATTGGCGGCTATGAGCAGCAATATCATGTGATGCCATACCCCGAACAATTACTCGCCTATGATATGACGATTGCCGATTTAATTGAAGCCTTAGAGCGTAACAACGACAATGTTGGCGCGGGTTATATTGAAAAATATGGTGAGCAATATCTGGTACGTGTTCCCGGCCAAGTCAAAGACATTGCCGACATTCAGAATATTATTATTGCCAAACGCGATGAGGTCACAATTCGTATCGGTGATGTGGCCGATGTTGCCCTTGGTTCGCCCTTGCGCACAGGCGCAGCCACGCAAAATGCTAAAGAAGTTGTCCTTGGCACAGCCATGATGTTGATGGGCGAAAACAGCCAAGAGGTTGCCGAGCGCGTTGCGGCGAAATTGGAGATCGTCAATGATTCATTGCCCGAAGGTGTTCACGCCACAGCCGTTTATGACCGGACATCGCTTGTTGAACGCACGATCAAAACTGTTGAGAAAAACCTTGTCGAAGGGGCGTTACTGGTCATTGTGATCTTGTTTCTTCTCTTGGGAAATTTACGGGCGGCGTTGATTACCGCGCTAGTTATCCCAATCGCTATGCTCATGACTATTACGGGCATGGTGGAAAACAAAGTCTCCGGCAATTTGATGAGTCTCGGCGCACTGGATTTCGGCCTGATTGTTGATGGCGCGGTCATTATCATTGAAAACTGTCTGCGGCGCTTTGGTATGGAACAGCATAGGCTTGGTCGATTAATGACCAAGGAAGAGCGTTTTTCTTTAGCGGCAAAAGCAACAACCGAGGTGATAACACCGAGTATTTTCGGGATTTTGATTATCACGATTGTGTACATTCCTATCTTCTCGCTCACAGGCGTTGAAGGCAAGATGTTCCATCCGATGGCCTTTACGGTTGTGGTGGCTTTGTTAAGCGCCCTTGTGCTTTCGCTGTCATTCGTTCCAGCGGCTGTTGCTACCTTTATCACTGGCAAAGTCCATGAGGAAGAAAACAGGGTCATACGTGGCGCAAAACGCGGCTATGAGCCTTTATTGAAATGGAGTTTGCGTCATCCGGCAATGGTGATTTCTACGGCTCTTGTTTTGGTGGCTATCAGTTTATTTGGAGCCTCACGTATGGGTGCGGAGTTTATTCCAAGCCTTGATGAAGGTGACATCGCCATGCATGCAATGCGCATTCCTGGCACGAGCTTGAGCCAATCCACCGAAATGCAGCACGAAGTTGAAAAAACGGTGCTGACATTCAAGGAAGTAAAAACCGTGTTCAGTAAAATCGGAACGCCGGAAGTCGCCACCGATCCGATGCCGCCGAACGTGGCCGATACATTCATTATATTAAAACCACGCAAAGAATGGCCTGATCCATCGCTGCCGAAAGCTGAATTGATTGAGCGCATGGAACAGGCTTTGGAAAAATTGCCCGGTAATAATTACGAATTTACCCAGCCCATTCAGATGCGGTTTAACGAGCTTATTTCCGGTGTGCGGAGTGATCTGGCTGTGAAGCTTTACGGTGATGATCTCGACCAGCTTCTAAAAACCGCGCAGGAGATTGAAGCAGCGGTGAAAAAGGTCGAAGGCGCAGCCGATGTAAAAGTGGAGCAAACCTCTGGTCTGCCGACTTTAAGCATTATCCCCGATAGGAAACGGCTTGATCTTTATGGCCTGAATATCGCTGATGTGCAGGATGTTGTGCAAGTTGCCATGGGTGGTCGTGAGGCCGGACAGGTCTTTGAAGGTGATAGACGTTTTGATCTGGTAGTGCGTCTGCCGGAAAAATTGCGGACGAATATCAAAAGTCTTGAAATGCTGCCGATTCCTCTGCGAAACGCGGAACAAGAAGGCGCAGACGAGACCCCCGATTACGTGCCTTTGAAAGAGGTGGCTGATCTGGATATCGCCTACGGTCATGCGCAAATTAGCCGCGAAAACGGCAAGCGGCGCATCTTTATCACGTCCAATGTTCGCGGGCGCGATCTCGCCAGCTTCGTAAAGGATGTGCAAAATGTGGTGCGGGAGAAAGTCGATGTTCCAGCCGGATATTGGGTTGATTACGGCGGAACGTTTCAGCAGCTCATATCCGCAAAACAGCGTTTGATGGTTGTTGTACCGATCTCGCTTTTGTTGATTTTTGGTCTGCTCTTTATGGCCTTTAATTCAGCGCGGGCGGCGATGCTGGTATTCTCCGGTGTACCGTTGGCTCTGACAGGCGGGATAGCAGCGTTGATGATACGAGATATTCCTTTATCCATTTCCGCAGGTGTCGGCTTTATTGCGCTGTCCGGTGTGGCAGTACTGAACGGCGTGGTCATGCTGTCCTTTATCCGCGATCTGGAAAAACAGGGCAAGCCACTGGAAGAGGCTATTGTTGAAGGCGCATTAACACGCCTCCGGCCTGTCTTGATGACAGCTCTTGTTGCCAGCCTCGGCTTTGTGCCGATGGCATTCAATGTCGGCGCAGGATCGGAAGTACAAAGACCACTGGCCACAGTGGTGATCGGCGGAATTATATCCTCCACCATCCTGACATTGCTGGTATTGCCAGCTTTATATAAATGGTTCCCCAGCCGGATCAGTATTCTGGGGAGGCGTAAAACTAAACCTCAACCCAACTTAAACCAACCATCATAGAAGGAGAAAAAACTATGAAAACATTAATGCTTTTAACTGCCGCCGTACTGACTATCGGTCTTGGAACAGCCCAAGCCGGAGTGAGTGATTATACACCGGAGCAAATTAAGGAGATGCCGCGTTTCAGCAGCATTGAACAGCAACGCTGCCCTAAATCCCGTTATCGGTCAGTCAAAAAGCGTCTCGAATGCAAAAAAGAAGTGCGTGTCGAGCTTTTTGAAAAACGTCAGGCTAGAGAAGCCGCAGAGCAAAATAATGGCTAGAAAGGATTCATAAAGAAAAGAAGGATCGTCATGTTTGAAAGGTTACTATCAGGTCTTCACGCCAAAACAGCAAACGATACGTCGGCAATGCGCCGCCGTTTTCAGCGCTACGAAGGAAAAAAGTGTAAGATTGACGTTAACGGCAAAACCTATCCGGTCGAAAACTGGAGTGAGGGGGGTATTTTATTTGCCAACAATGATCGCATCTTTGGAGATGGGCTGGAGATCCAGATGAGCATGAAATTCAAAATTTGCAACGCTGTTTTGAATCTGGATCATAAAGGGCGCGTTATTTGGAAAGGTTATAACAAGACCGCCCTTGAATTCGCCCCTTCGACCAAACAGACCCACCAAATCTTCCAGCAAATCATAGACGACCATGTCACCAGTGAATTCGCTGATTCCCAAATAAACTATGGAAGACACGCATCATAAAGGAGAGTTTTACTATGTTTAATGCAAGGTTTTTAATTTATGCCGTCATGATAGCGGTCTTTATCGCCCCTCTTTCCGTTAAGGCAGGACATGATGATGACGAAGTGCCAGCGCATATTCAGAAAAAATATGATCGACGGCTCGAAGAAATGAAAACGCTCGATACAAATCAAGACGGCATCCTGCAAACAGAGGAGCTTAAGCAAAAATCAAAAACATCTTTTAACGGCGCAGATACGGATAAAGATGGAATTTTATCTAAAAAAGAGATTGAAGCCGTTCAAGAGGACACCAAGAAAAAAAGTAAAGAAAAATACGATAGTAAAACCCTCGCCAATCATCATGCCATGAAGGTTAAAGTACAACTCAAAAATGCGGATAAAAATGATGATAGAAAAGTTTCACAGGAAGAATATGAAGCCTATTACGGGGCTAGACACAATACATTTGACCGTGATGGAGATGGCATTGTTACAGAGAAAGAATATCGTAGCGACCTCGAAAAACTGCCTGGTTCCTATAGAAAAGAGCTTAGATGAGTCACCATCATGGAGATCCGTCTGAAATAGGAGAGCGCCGCCTATGGTGGGCAGTGGGCGCGAATATGTTGCTGACAGTGGCACAAGTCATTGGCGGGATCGTATCCGGCAGTTTATCCCTGATCGCCGATGCCCTACATAATTTCAGTGATGCCGCCTCATTGCTGATTGCTCTGGTGGCTATTCGTATAGGCAGAAAACCGCCGGATCAATTCAAGACCTTCGGCTATAAGCGAGCTGAAACCATAGCCGCCTTAATCAACTTGACCACGCTCATCATTCTCGGTCTGTATTTATCCTATGAAGCTATTTTGCGCTTTATCACGCCAGAGCCCGTTGCAGGATGGACGGTTGTGATTGTCGCCGGAATTGCCTTGATTGTTGATATTTTCACGGCGCTTTTGACTTATAGCCAATCAAAGAACAGCATGAATATCAGGGCAGCATTCCTTCATAATTTAACGGATGCTTTTGCATCTGTCGGGGTCATTATCGCAGGGTCATTGATTTTGCTTTACGGCTGGGTTTGGACGGATGCCGCTATGACGCTTCTGATTGCCGGATATGTTCTTTATCATGGCATCACAGAGATCCCGAAAGCCATCCATTTGCTCATGGAGGGTGCGCCGGAGGGTATCAGCATTGATGATGTAACAGATTCTATGGAAGGCATTGAGGGCGTTAACAATGTGCATCATGTTCATATCTGGCAGCTTGATGAACAACGTAATGCACTTGAGGCACATGTTGTTTTGAATAAAAACACCAATATGGACAACGTTAAAGCTACTTTAAAATCTATATTACACGACAAATTTGAAATTGAACATTCAACATTAGAGTTTGAAAGTAAACACTGCGAAAAATGAAAATTCTATATAGATTGCCAAATCCACATACCAATCAATCCAAGCGCTCCCCAGAATAAGCAGAAAAAGAATGCAACGCGGATGAAAATGCCCAAAGCACCTAAAATTCCACCAACAAGAATGGATGGAGTGATAGTGGCCGCAAATCTTGCCCATTTTGACCATTCATCGGGAATGAACTCTTGAAGATTATAACCGGTAAAGCCGGCAGCAATGATGAAGACCCAGAAGCTCCATACGCTAATAGCGTGAACTTCGTATTCTTCTTCATCCATAAAATCATCGCCAACGCGCCTGTATGCCATAATTAAACCTCCTCGCCCCGATCAGACAGAGGTTTTAATTCTGGCATACCGCGCACGATGGTTTCCATGAAGGAATCCAGACGGGCATTAGCCTCGACCTCTTTCGGGGTTTTATCATCTTCTGGAATGGAAGGATGGTGCATGAAAAACTCATGTGTAAACTTCAAGATCAACTCTTGAATAAAAGCCATATCTCTTGCGCTTTTTTTACGGTGTGATGCCAGGGACGCAGAGAATTGGTTATAGAGTTTCACCAAATCAGCATCCCTATCATTTCTATGTTCAGGAAACATGGCATAGCGAAGCCCATCATTGGTAATCGCTGATACATTGGGATTATGAGAGGCTTTCATTTGCTTCTCTAGTGCTTCCCATACATCTTCGTCAAAATAGATGGTTTTTTGAACTCTCTTGGCTTTGGCCATTTTATAACTCTCTTTCCTGATCCTTATCTCTGTTTTGCGCACGTTCCTGTTGTTTTACCTGCTCTGCCGCTTTCATTTGGAAGGTGCCGCGGTCAAGCTCATTAAAGATGATTTTTGACCCCTTCTCTATCTCCGGCGCTTTATCTAATCGTGCCATTTGCAAATCTTTACCTTGCATCACAACAGCCCATTTACCACTTTCAAGCTCTGTATGACCCAAATAGGTATATTCTTTATTAGCCGCGACTTTTTGAGCTTTAAACTCTAATCCTGCTTTTGTGGCTAAGAATTTACCTTCCTGATGTACTTCCATGACTGTTAGATCACGTAATGCAGTCTTTCTGAGCGCAAAATCACCATTGGACTGAATAAGCGCAAGATTGTTCTTCACAAGCCAGTCTTGACGTTTTTCTAATGCTTTTTCCAATCGCGCATCTGTTTGCTCTACACCTGATTTTTTCTGTGATCGGGCATACAACTCTTTATCAAGCCATGTCTTCTTGGCCGCATCCGTTAAATCTTCTGGCGCATGATGGGAGAGAATATCCAGCTTAGGGTAAAAGCGTTTTCTCTCACGCGCATTGATCTTCGCTGATATTTCCTTACCCTTTTCAATAACATCATCTGGCACTTTATATCTCCCCTGCCCCATATCAACGACAGCTTCATTTTGCTCTAATGTTTCTATGCGTTTGATGTGAGAAGCTAAATATCCCTCTCTGGCATCTTCCTCAATGTAATTCTGCTCTTTTTCAATATAAAGGCGATGCTTTTCAATATCGTAAATACCGTCATTTTGGCGTGCAATCAGGTTGATATTGTAATCCGCACGACCGCTAGACTGATCGAATGGCCGCACACGTATTAAAGCGCCCTTATCTAATTTCTCGTAATTGAATGGCTCACCAACTGGCACATAATGTTTTCCGCCGCCGAGAGCTTCAACAACAATATATTTTTTATCGGTTAATTCATCAGCTGGCCCTTTATCAAGAACGCGCCCCTCGATCGTGGCACCCTCGCCCGCTTTAAGTGAATAAACTTCCAAATCATCAAGCTCGCCATCTAATCTACCATAAAGCTGTTTTATGACATCATTACGTGTGGCTATCTTATAGAGAACATCTTGATAATCTTCTTGCAATGTAAAGACACCCGGAGGCTCCTCTTTTGCCAATCCTGCTGTTTCAAGATAGCGCAAACGCCCTTTCAATGAGGCTTCATAATGAGCCGATTTATCAAAATTATTCTCTTTGCGCACATCAATAACACGCTCTTCATTGGCCTGTTTTTCGATGAAACGATCCAAAGAAGTGACCCTTAAAGCATCAACTTCCTTCTCAATAGATTTTTGAATATCATCTAAACTACGCTCACCCAAAAGCTCTGTTGCAATTTCTTGAGCGCGTGCGCG
>CAXBFT010000001.1:0-40293 GCA_963974945.1 uncultured Alphaproteobacteria bacterium | reverse complement strand
CGATGGCTGACAATATCATGATGCGCCTGTCGGAAATCCGGTCCAAAAGACGTGGCAACAAGAATGCGGCAATGATTGATCCGCCGCCGAACGCCGCCAGCGTGATCGCCACATCGGTTTGCGACAATCCCAGCGTGTCACGCACGATCACGACCGTATTGACGATGACCATGGAACTGGCGGCAGCGGCGGCCAGCGTAATCGCCAAAAGCCCGCGCAGGCGCGGTGTTTTCAAATAAAAGCGCATGCCGCGTGTTGTTTTCGCAATCACGCCTTCTTTGCGGATTGTCGTGGTGCTTGCCGCTTTAGGCAGGATGGTCGCCATCACCAGCAACGCCGAGAGGGCAAAACCAACCGCCGTACCGGAGAACAGCCAGTGAAAATCAATGATCGTCAAAAGTGCCGCCGCCAGCATCGGGCTGGTCAGACTTTCCATGTCGTAGGCCAGCCGCGAGAGCGACAGAGCGCGGGTGTAGTCTTTTTCTTTGGGCAGCACGTCCGGGATTGTTGCCTGGAATGTCGGGGTGAAAGCGGCTGACGCCGATTGCAAAAGGAAGATAAGAATATAAATCTGCCAGACTTGATCGACAAACGGCAGGCATATGGCCACGCCCGCACGCACCAGATCCATCGCCACAAGAAAAGCACGGCGCGGCAGGCGGTTGGCATAAGCCCCCACAATCGGGGCGATACCAATATAGGCGATCATCTTGATCGCCATCGCCGTCCCCAGAACGGTTCCGGCATCACCGCCCGCAATGTCATAGGCAAGAAGCCCCAGTGCGACTGTGGCAAGCCCTGTACCGATTAGCGCGATCACCTGTGCAAAGAATAGATTGCGGTAAGTTTTATTTGAAAGAATGTCGCTTGCAAAGAAATTCATGAGATCACCTTTAAACGTTGATCCAGCTTACACCTTCCTATAGCAGGAAGGTCAATAGCCTAAAGTATTGAGCCTAATATTCGATTATGAACTCGTTCATTAAAGAGCTTGACCTTCCAACGATGGGAAGGATTACACTCAAAATTACATTCAGTTATTTCAAGCAAGGAGCCAAGCTATGTCCCAAGTTAGAACCGTTTTAACCGCTGCTGCTGTTGCTGTTGCCTATGAGAAACCTGCCATGAGTGAATCCGGTCACGCTGGTCACAATATGAGCATGAACGAAAAATCCGACAATCAGGTGATCAGTGCTTATCAGGAAGCGAACAATAAAATGCATGCCAACATGGCGATAAACTTCACAGGGGATGCTGATATTGATTTCATGCGCGGTATGATCCCACACCACCAAGGCGCTATCGACATGGCCCACGTTGCTTTGAAGTATGGCAAAGATTCAGAGGTCCGCAAATTGGCAAAAGAAGTAATCACAGCTCAAGAAGCCGAGATAGAGATGATGCAGGAATGGTTGTCGAAACGCGGTAAGTAATCGATTTCCAGCAGGAGAGCATTAATGCCAATACGCGAGGCTGCAAGAAAACTTGACGAGCAGTGTCGCGCTTGGAGAGAGAAATTTCAAACAATAAAGCATCATCCATTCAGAGATGCTTTGGGTCAGTTGAGTGGTAAATGGAATGCTTTTATTATTATCGCGCTGGCCCAAAGCCCTTTACGTTTCGGTGAGTTAAAGCGAGAACTTCCTGAAATTTCACAACGAGTGCTAACCCAGATATTGCGTGATCTTGAAAGAGACGGCCTGATAAACAGAAAGGTTTTTCCAACAAAACCGCCGAGTGTGGAATACAGCTTAACGTTTCTTGGCAAATCTTTCCTGATCCCTTTGTGGGAAGTTTTCAACTGGGCGAACGACAATCACACAAAAATCCTAAAGGCGCGTAAACGCTTTATTGATGCCGGAAAGTAAAGCCGAACTGCTCGGCCTGCTTGTCCCAAAGCGGTGAGAAAGTCTTGTCGATATCTGTCAGGGCAAAGCCTTCGGGTTGCTCTCCATTCAAAATAGCCTCGATGATGCGTGGCGACAGCAACATCATCCGCATCACACGCTGCACATACGATCTGTTGATTTGCTCCACCATTTCAATATCGCCTGAGTTTTGATATTTCCCTATGGCGATCAGCTTCTGCCATTTGTATGCCCGCGCCAGAGCCTTGAGCAATTTCTCATCTTTGCGGATTTCTTTTTCCAAAAGCCGCAGATCTTCGCCCTGCGGGCCGATCAACACCTTTTTTCCGCCCCAGCGCCGAAAATTTATCGGTACATGGACGATGATTTTGCCTGTGTCGTTATCGAGTTGAAAATTCATGCGGCGATCCTTTCCTTGGTGTTCGCGTTAATGCTTTGCTGGAGCTGTATCACGATATTATCGAAGCCATTGGCAAAGTATTCGACATCGATGCCATCGGTACGAACCATCACCCGGTCGATTAGCAAATGCATGATACGTTTCTGTTCCGCTGGGAATAAGGCATCCCAAAGCGAACCGAGGTGCTGCAGGCTGTCATGCAAATCGCGTTCGCTGTAGCCGCTATCGTTTGCACGAATTTTCCGCCACACTTCAATGAGCAGCTGGGGAGCGGCAAAGATGGCCTTCAGCTGGCTGATAATAATGGCCTCGATTTCTCCGGCAGGGATACGATTTGTCGGACATTGCTCACAAAACTGCTTGCGGTATGAGTTGGCTTGGTAATAGTGATAATGCTTGTTTTTCTTGCGCGTGTGTGCCGGTGACATAGCTCCACCGCAAGCCGAGCAATAAAGGATGCCCTTCAGCAGAGCCTTTGACTTGATCTTCCAGGTACGCTTCCGCTTCTCATATCGGTTTTCGCTAAAACTGGCCTGTACCTTTTCAAAATCTTCACGCTTAACGATGGGCTTATGCTGTCCTGGATAATATTTGCCTTTGTGATGGACATCGCCAACCAATAGCCGGTTTCTCAGCAAGGTCAGTATTGTATTCATCGTGAAGGGCTTTCCGCCAACAGGGTTGTTGGTGCGGCTGATATAGGATTTCGTGGTGTATCCATCCCGGTTCAATTCCGAAATGAGCATCGTGACCGATCCCAGCGCCAAGAACCGTTCAAAAATATGGCCGACGAGTTTAGCCTCTTGCGAATTTATCACCAGCTTGCGGTCGACCACATCGTAGCCCAGCGGTGGCGGGCCGCCCATCCACATCCCTTTCATTTTCGAAGCTGCAAACTTGTCGCGAATACGCTCTGCCGTCATTTCACGTTCGAATTGCGCAAAAGACTGCAGGATATTCAGGATGAGTTTCCCCATCGCCGTTTCCGTATTAAAATGCTGGGTCACGGAGACAAAGGTGACTTTGTATTGCTCGAACAGCTTCATGAGTTCGACAAAGTCACCCATGTTGCGAGACATACGGTCAATCTTATAGACAACGACTACATCGATCTTGCCGTCTTTAATATCCTGCAACAGACGTTTTGCAGCGGGCCTGTTTAAGTCCTTGGCTGAGTATCCGCCATCGTCATAACGCTCCGGCAAAACACGCCAGCCTTCATGTGCCTGTGCTTTGATGTGATATTCGCCAGCTTCGCGTTGCGCGTCCAGCGAGTTGAATTCCTGATCCAGACCTTCATCATCGGACACACGCGTGTAAATCGCACAGCGCAGGTTTCGTTTTTCTGTAATACCTGTCCCGATCATGATTTAGCCTTTCCGCCAGGTTTCACCCGGCGCAGTCGAGGCGTTGGTCGTTTTTCATGATCGGGCTTTTGATAGCCCAAACCAAAAAATATATTGCCGTTCCAGCGTGTGCCAGTGATGGCATAAGCAACGCCGGACAACGATTTGTATTTCATGCCCTGATATTCATAGCCGTCATCCATCACCATAACGTGATGCTCAACGCCCTTGACCTCACGAACCAATCGCGTTCCCACCGCCAGACGTGCAGGATCGTGTTTTCGCTGATCAACTGATTTCTCTCCAGCCAGCGCCTCTAAGCGATCAATGGTGCTTTTGGTAAGACCTCCATATACTATCTCCTGAATCCGGTAGATGATCTGATTGACGAGGTAAGTCTTATTTGTTCGTGTTTTGGGTGGCTGGTCATAATATTTCACCCATTCAACCAGCAGCTCCTTTGGCGTCATCGCCTCCAGCGCTGCATACTGTTTCAGTACATCAATTTTCATGCGTGAGCCTTTTTCTTCGTTCTCAAACTCGACCTTTTTTGGTCATCGCATGAATGCTTCGAAGCGCTCCGAAGTCCAGTCAAACCTCTCTCAATATATTGATTTTGTTCAATAATGCTGCCACGCAGGACAGCCGTTGCCAGAATGCTGGCTATTTCATGAACGCGCTCTTGCGCGGTCATTTCAGATGGATCTTTGGTTGACAGGTTCATCGGAAAAACTCCCGTTTTTGGTTGCTCTTCCACGCTGGTACAAAGGCCATCGGAAAAATGACGGGACTAAATCAAAAATTTTTAAACTGTCTTCAAATGAACAGTTGTGGATGAAGAACTGGTATGTGCAAAAACACGCAAATTCTGCTAGTTAGCCTGCATCATTTACGCGCTCTTCGTCCTCAAAGCGCGAGAGAAATCAAGAAAATCGAGAGAGAAAACGCGCTTTGAACGCGCTCTAAGAGTATGCGTACTAATGCGAAAACCGCACGGTACTTGGCCTTTCAGGCAAAGAAAAACCCGCCAATCGGGGCGGGTTGTAAAATAAATGGTGATATGAACATGATGAACACCTGCCACATCCTTATCGTTCTCCATAGCGGCAACCACTTGCTGAATGTCCATGCCCTCCGGCGTACCTTCCATGAGCAAATGAATAACTTTCGGAATTTCAGTAAAGCCTTGCCACAAAACATAGCCGGAAATAATCAGCGTCATGGCGGCATCTGTCCAGACCCAGCCATAAAGTAAAATAAGCGTCCCTGTGATAATCACCCCAACGGAAGCCAAAGCATCCGTCAAATTATGAAGGAAAGCCGCCTTTATATTCATACTGCTTTTCGACTGACTGTATGTCAGCGCCGCTGTAAAAACATCTACTACCAGCGCAATTCCGGCCACAATAACGACTGTCCAGCCCGCGACAGGCTCCGGTGTTACAAAGCGCATCACGGCTTCATAGCAAAGATAAAGGCCGATAATGATAAGCGTGGTCAGATTGATCAGCGCAGCCACAGTTTCCGCCCGTTTATAGCCGAAGGTTTTAAACTGATCGGGCGGTTTGCGACCTATGCGGATCGCCACCAGCGCAATAAGAAGCGAGGCTGCATCACTGAAATTATGCAGCGCATCAGCAATAAGCGAGAGCGAACCGGAAATGATCCCGCCGATAATTTGCGCGAAGGTAAGCATAATATTGGCCAGCACCGCCCACCAAAGGCGGCGCTCTCCAATTTCTGAAGGATCACCGTGTGAATGTCCGTGTCCCATATTAATGATCTCTCTTTAGTTCTGACAAAGCTTGTAGTGTTATTTTTATAGAAGAATGTAAAAATAGGCCCGCAATAATGAAAGCTACAATGATGTCAGGCCATACTGTTCCCGTTGCAAAAACGCCAGCACCAGCGATCATCACAGCGATATTGCCAATGGCATCATTGCGGCTGCAAAGCCAAACCGATTTAATATTAGAATCGCCCTCACGATATTTTAAAAGCAGTAAAACGCTAACCATGTTGGCCGTAAACGCCAAAAGTCCGATAATACCCATAGTCATCGACTCCGGCTGTCCAACTACAATTACTTTGTAAAGCGTAAATCCAAGAACAAAGAGTGCCATAGCGCCCAAACTCAGTCCTTTTAGTAAGGCAGCTTTAGCACGTAACTCTAACGATTTTCCGATAACCAGAAGTGTAATTGCATAAGTCGCCGTGTCGCCTAAGAAATCCAAAGCATCGGCTTTAAGTGCCGTGGAATCAGCTATAAATCCTGCAAAAACCTCAACAAAGAACATCAGGCAGTTAATAGCAACGATAATCCACAGTATTCTCTTATAGGTTTCGGATACGCCCTCAAATTGCGTGTCATTACATGAGTCTCCACAATTACCTGCCATAACTAATAGCCCTCTTGTCCAGCGTGTTTATTTGGTTTTCTGAATAACTCGTAAAAAACTATTAGAACAACTCCTATAAAAATCGCGCTGTCTGTTAAATTAAAGGTAGGCCAGTGATATCCAGCGACATGAAAATCCAAAACATCAATCACATGACCAAACATCAGTCTTTCAATGGTGTTCCCCACTGCTCCGCCTATAATCAATCCTAAAGCACATCCCATCCAAAGCGAGCGTGATCGTAATAACCACATAAAGAAAAATCCAGTAATCATTAAAGCAAAAACTGAAATCAGATATTGACCGTACGGAAGACCCTGCAACATCCCGAAACTAATGCCTTCATTGCCTACCCAGACCAGATTAAAAAAAGGCGCAATCCTGATACTCTCACTGTTATCTTGAATATAAGACAGAACAACTTGTTCCGTGACTTGGTCAATTACAATCACCATAGAAGCCAAAACAATCGCCAAAAATTGAATTTGGAATTTGATTAAAAAACTTTTCATCTATTTATTCTCCTGCAAAAACATGTCTTATTGCTTTGCATTATAAGGGTATGGAGGATTGCTTTCATTTTCATGTCTCCTTTTGTGTTAGTGAATGTTTACCGTTTCGGCGGATACTAAAGCGGCTCGGAAACCACTTATAAAGAGCTGGCAACACCAACAATGTCAAAATGGTTGAGGAAATAATCCCGCCAATCACGACAGTGGCGAGTGGTCTTTGCACTTCCGCACCTGCGCCCGTATTAAGTGCCATGGGTACAAAGCCTAACGAGGCTACCAATGCCGTCATAAGCACTGGACGAAGCCGTGTGAGTGCTCCTTCGACAATAGCTTCCTGCAGCGGCTTACCCTGTCGTTCCAGATCGCGGATAAAAGAGAGCATGACCACGCCATTCAGTACGGCCACACCGGACAGGGCGATAAACCCGACCCCTGCGGATATGGAGAGTGGGATGTCCCGCAGCCACAGAGCGGCTATACCACCTGTTAGAGCCAGCGGAACGCCCGAGAAAATCAAGAGTGCCGCACGTGCTGAGTTAAAGGCCATAAATAACAGCCCAAAAATAAGCAAAAGAGAAATAGGTACAACAATCGAAAGTCTTTGCTTCGCAGAAATAAGCTGCTCGAACGTGCCTCCATATTCCGTCCAGTATCCGGCAGGAAGCGTGACCTTTTCAGAGACTTTTTCACGGATTTCTGTAACAAAACTCCCAAGGTCGCGGCCTCTTACATTGGAGGTTACTACGATGCGGCGTTTACCATTTTCACGGCTGACCTGATTGGGGCCGTAAATAATGGATATATCTGCGACTTCGCCCAATGGCACATAATCTGGATTTTCATCGACGCCTTCCTGTTCGCCGTTTGGCAGCGGTATCGGTAGACGGTCCAGTGCGTCAATATCAGTGCGCAAAGACTCCGGCAAGCGAACAACCAATTCAAAACGACGGTCGCCTTCAAAAACCGTTCCAGCTTCACGCCCACCCATCGCAGTTTGTACAATCTCTTGCACATCGGCGATATTCAGACCGTACAAATCCATCCGTTTACGATCCGGCACAATGCTTAGCACAGGTAATCCGGTGACTTGCTCAACCTTCGCGCCAGCCGATCCTTCAATAGTTTGAACGACTTCCAGTATGTCATTTGCGGATTTGACCAGCTGATCGAGATCATCACCGTAAATTTTGACTGCAACATCGCTCCGTACCCCTGAAATTAATTCATTAAAACGAAGCTGGATGGGTTGTGAAAACTCATAATTACTGCCTGGTATGCCTTCTAATGCCACTTCCATTTCTTCAACCAATTTTTCTTTGGACTTCAACGGGTCAGGCCACTTTTCACGTTTTTTAAGCAAAACGTAGGTATCAGCGATATTAGGCGGCATGGCGTCCGTGGCTACTTCTGCCGTTCCGATCCGTGCAATCACAGTGTCAACTTCGGGAAATTTTTCCACCAGCATCTTTTCCATGAAAGACTGCATCCGCACAGATTCTGTCAGGGACGTGCCGGGGGCACGCAACGCCTGTACCGCAATATCCCCTTCATCAAGATTGGGAACAAACTCCGAACCCATTTTCGTGGCCGTGAACAAGCTTAGAATAACAAGCACAATCGCCACCAACACAACGGGTAACGGATGAGCAATACTCCATTTTAAAGCTGGCTCATAAACCTTCTTTGCGCCGCGTATTGCCATATTTTCTTTTTCATGAACTTTGCCTGTAATAAATGTAGCAACGGCGGCAGGAACAAATGTTATTGACAAAACCATAGCTGATAGCAAAGCAAATACTACCGTAAACGCCATTGGGTGGAACATCTTGCCTTCCACACCTGTCAAAGAAAATATCGGTAAATAAACCACTGTAATAATCAAAATCCCGAAAATACTTGGTTTAATCACCTCAGCAGTCGCTTTTGCTGCAAGGCTAAAGCGCTCTTCTTTTGTCAAAAGCCGCTGTAACTTGTGTTGTTCCATACCAAAGCGCCGGAGGCAGTTTTCAATAATAATCACCGCACCATCAACAATCAGACCAAAATCCAAGGCGCCAAGGCTCATCAAATTTCCCGACACTTTGTTTTCTACCATGCCTGTAATCGTCATGAGCATTGAGATCGGAATGACAAGAGCTGTAATGAGAGCGGCTCGGAAATTTCCCAAAAGAAGGAACAAAATAACAATGACCAGTAATGCGCCTTCAGCCAAATTTTTCTCAACCGTTTTAATGGTCTTTTCGACCAAAGTTGTACGGTCATATATTGGCTTAACAATCACA
Source organism: uncultured Alphaproteobacteria bacterium (assembly GCA_963974945.1). Lineage (GTDB taxonomy): Bacteria > Pseudomonadota > Alphaproteobacteria > Micavibrionales > Micavibrionaceae > UBA1672. The sequence goes on along the minus strand of CAXBFT010000001.1, from coordinate 31,486 downwards.
CCTTTCGGCAAACTTGCAGCAACTTCTTTGAGTTTTTCGCCTACGCGGTAAGATACATCACGGCTGTTTTCACCCATCAGCATCATGGCAGTTCCGAGAACAATTTCTTCGCCGTTTTCAGTGGCAGCACCTGTTCGTAAAGGAGCGCCGAGTTTAACCGTTGCTACGTCCTGAACACGGATAGTCAGCTCATCGCGTTTGGTTACAATAATATTGCGAATATCTTCCAAATCTTCGACTTGCCCGGGGATTCGAACCAGATATTGTTCGCCGTTGCGCTCGATATATCCTGCTCCGGCGTTATCATTATTCGATTCCAGAGCTTCGATCACATCATGAATACTTAAATCATAAGACAGCAAACGATCTGGGTGGGGCTGAACGTGAAATTGCTTCTCATATCCGCCGATTGTATTTACCTCGACCACGCCTTTCAGGTTACGAAGCTGCGGAACAATGATCCAGTTCTGAACTGTCAGCAAATCCATTGGGGTATATTTTGTACCGTCTTCTTTGAGTGCGCCTTCCTCAGCCTCGACCGTGTAGAAATAAATCTCTCCAAGTCCTGTACTGATTGGCCCCATAATAGGCTCTAAGCCTTCTGGAATTTCGCTTTTGATTTGCTGTAGGCGCTCGGCAATCTGCTGCCGTGCGAAGAAAATATCAGTGCCATCTTCAAACACCACGGTCACTTGGGATAGGCCATAGCGCGATAAAGAGCGTGTGTAATCCAGTTTTGGGATACCTGCCAGAACGGTTTCAACAGGAAATGTAATACGTTGCTCAACCTCTAAAGGGGAGTATCCGTCTGCGGCGGTATTGATCTGCACCTGCACATTGGTAATGTCCGGTACGGCATCAATCGGCAGGCGGTTAAAGTTATAAATTCCAAGGGCACAAATCGCCAAAACTGAAATCAATACCAACCATCTATGGGTGATTGATTGTTTAATAATATTCTCAAGCATGGGGGTATTCCTCTAATATCGCTTTAATTTTAATGTTCGTGTGCGGCTGTGCCTTTTAGGATATCGGCCTTAATGACAAAGCTTCCGGCACTCACATAGGTTTCACCGCGTTTCAGGCCTGAGGTGATCTCGGCGTTGTCCGTTCCCGTCATACCTACACTTACGGGTCGCGGCTCATATGTGTTGCCGCTTTTCACAAAAACGACTTGCTGGTCTTCCATAAATTGAAGGGCATTACGCGGCACAGCAATTGCGGCCTGTTTTTCACCAACCTTGATGTCGCCTTCAATTGTCATGCCTGGGCGCCATATACCTTGTTCATTGGGAAGCTCTGCAATCGCTATGACCGTCTGGCTTAACGCATCGGTCGTGGGAAACAACATAGAGATTTGCGCTGTCTGACGGTTTTTTTCATCGAGCGTATGAACAACCACATCCTGACCTTTTTTAACATTGGGAACATCACGTGGAAAAATATGATATTTTGCCCAAACAGTGGACAGATCGGCGATTACAAATAGCTCTTTGCCATCTGTGACATCGCCGATATTGGTTTCACGCATCAAAATAACGCCATCTATCGGCGCTGTGACGCTATATGTTTTTAAGCTTTCATTGCTCTCGACTGTGGCCAGTTCTTGACCTTTTTTTACACTATCACCCAGATTGACATGCACGGCTTTTACAAAGCCTGGAAACCGTGCCCGGACATTCGCGGTTGTGTTTTCGTTAAGCGTAATCCGGCCATTCAGAGGTGTGGTCATAGCAACAATGGCAGAGCCAGCCTGTTTAATTTCAACCCCTGTCAGCTTGGCAGCATCGGAAGAGATTTCAGCTTTACCTTCCTCATGCTCTCCGTGTTCATCACCATGCCCGCCGTGACCGTGATCATCATGGGCATCCTCGGCTTTATGGTCATCATGGCCGTGTTCATCGTGATCGTCCATTTCTTCGCCATGATCGTTATGCTCATGTCCATCATCATGGCCGTGGCCTTCGGCTTCGTCGTGCTGTTTATGGTTTTCCTCATGGGCGTGATCGCCATGATCTTGCGCCAAAGTGTTTTGTACGGGCCATGATAAAAGAGCCAACGCCATTAAAAATATAAATACATTCTGTTTCATAATTTATTCCTTTTCATTGATGTTAAAAACCGAGGCTGCAACTGGCGCATATTCCCCGGTCAGCATGTCGATTTTTGATTTTGTTTCATGGAAGGATGCCAAAGCCTCAAGGTGGCTCTCCTGTACATCAAACAACGTGCGCTGTGCATCCAGGAGATCGAGAAAAGAAAACGCGCCCCGCTCAAAGCCTTCCTCGGCCTGTGCATAAGCGCGCTGCGCAGAAGGTAAAATACCATCTTGATAGGCTAGCACTTCTTCCTTGGCGCTTATCAGGGTTTTTAAAAGTTCCTCAGCTTGCCGTGTCAAATTGAGAGTTTGCGCCCTCTGATCAGATTCAGCAGCTAAAACATTGGCCTTGGCCTGCGCAATATTACCTTGGTTACGATCAAAAATAGTGATTGGAATGGAGACACTGGCTAAAAACGCTGTACCATCATCCTCATTATAACGGCGTACACCAAGCCCGAACGTCGGATCGGCCACGCCATTAGCCCACGCCAGATCAAGCGCAGAGTTTTCTCGTAAAACCAAAAGCTGGCTGAATGTGCTCATCGGTGTTTTCTCCAATGCCTGCATCAGAACCTCACGTTCCGGCACATCTGGCAAAGTGCTCAAATCGGATGAAATAACAGCATCCAACGTGTACACACCCATCAAGTTTGCAAGTTCGGTTTTGGCTATATCCAGTTCCTTCACAGCCTTGCGCTGCTCCACTTCCGCCGCCGCCATTTCAATGTCCGCCTTAGTGTGCTGAATATCAGCAGACTTCGCCGCGCTTATACGATTTTTTACAGTCGTATGCGTTTTATCGGCTAGCATCACACGCTTATCAGCAAGGCTCAGACGTTCCTGAGCTATTACCACGCGCATAAAGGCAGCCTTGGTTTGCGCCAACGTGGCCTGAATACCAGCAAGTGCCTCTTGACTGGCTTGTTGCTTTTCGAGTGAAGCAACCTGTTCACGCTTGGAACGTTTACCGGCAATTTCAATTTGCTGTTCAATCCCTAATGTATATTCTGCTCCATCCTGATGTGGCTACACTATTCCGGACAGAAAATATATAAAAGTCTAAACAGAAGGAATAATGAACAATGTCATCAAGAAAATATAAGCAGTATCCGGCAGAATTCAGGGAATCATCGGCTAGGTTAGCTTTAGAATCTGACCAGCCGATGAGCCAAACAGCTCGTGAACTGGGCATTTCTGCCAAGAGGTTGTATTGCTGGGTTAACGCATATTCAGGTTCAAATGAGAAGTTGCGCCCTGCAAAAGACTCTGCATCTGAAGAGATTAAGAGTTTAAAGAAAGAGCTCTCAAGAGTTAAATTGGAGCGTGATATCTTAAAAAAAGCGGCGGCGTACTTTGCCAGGGAAGTTCTGTAAAGTACGTCTGGATCACGGAGCACCGTCATATTTTTCCAGTATCGAGCATGTGCCACTTCTTGAGTGTATCTCGCAGCTCATATTATCAATGGCTAAATCCATCGAAAAGTAACCGTAAAAAAGAAGACGAAGAGTTAAGCTCTCTGGTCTGCCAAATATTCGAGGAAAGCCGAAGCCTTTACGGTACTCGGCGGATAAGGCGCAGGCTATTACAGTTCGGTAAAACAGTCGGGCGCAAACGCATTGCAAGGTTAATGAAGGCAGCGCAGCTATATTGCAAAACCAAGCGAAGGTTTAAAGTTACAACCAACTCAAGGCACGACAACCCCATATCGCCAAACCTCTTACGTCGGCAGTTTAACGTCTCAAGCCCCGATCAATATTGGGTTGGTGATATCACCTACATCCCGACAAGCAAAGGCTGGCTGTATCTTGCCACGGTGATTGACCTTTATTCTCGGCAGGTTGTAGGCTGGTCGATGAGTAACCGTATGCAGGCAAGCCTTGTTAACGACGCGCTATTGATGGCTATTTGGCAGCGAAAACCAGCTAAAGGTTTGCTCTGGCACACCGATCGCGGCAGCCAATACGCCTCGAAAAGCCACCGCAGCCTATTGAAAGACCATCACATAATCCAAAGCATGAGCCGCAAGGGGGATTGCTGGGATAATGCGGTGGCCGAGAGCTTTTTTCATACGCTAAAAACGGAACTAACCCACCACCACAAATTTAAAAACAGGGAGGAAGCCAAGCATGTAATATTTGAATATATCGAAGTGTTCTATAACCGCATCAGAATTCACTCGGCTAACAATTATATGTCACCAGTGGATTTCGAAAATGCGGGTTTTGAAGAAATTCAGAATGTCGCTTAAAAAATTGTCCGGTTAACTGTTGCCAGATCATCCAGACCGTTACGCGGACTATCTCCGCCAAAATTCTCTGCTTCAAATACAGCTTCAGGATTGGGCATGAGAGATTCCTGGAGCCTGTGGCCTTCCGCGGCCATAACACGGGCTTTAAAGCTTTGCACTTGTGGGTTCTGCGCCAAAACATTGGCATAAGCCTGTTCTAACGTCAAAGTGCTTTGCGCCTGTGCCTGCGGCGTAAACAACGCCATTACTATAAGCGCAAAAAGCGCGTAATTTTTTTTAAACATCTTCGTTTCCTTTGATTTTTAGATAATAAAAAGCAATGCGCTCAGTGATGAGCGCATAGAAAATGCAGGCGCACTACACCTGCAATTTTTAAGCTTTTGGGGGGCGTTTAAGACCGTAGGTCAGATCGGAAAGATAGATTAACTCTTGACCAAAAGTGTTCTTTTCTTTGTCGCCAGATAATGAAGATAATGTTTTATATGCTTGAGATGCAATATGACTATGACAATGGGCATGGCAACCACTACAAGCTAAATCACATCTGTCTTTAGGCGCACTATTGTCTGTATCGTTATCATTATCTAAATGCTGAGGAGCACAAATTTCTGATGATGGATCACAGAGGGTTTCCGCATGTGCAAGCCCGGCCATCGATGTGGCCAGAAATGCAAAAACAGATAATATCATCAAAAACTTTTTCATTATTCTGAAAGTAACAGAACTTAAATTAAAGATCAATATATTAGAAAATCAACCGTAACAGTACAATTGGAAAGTTACTCCTACTGATAAAAATATTGGCCCAAATAATCACCATTGACCCACATCTTCACGTAATAAGGCTTTGGCCGCAAAATAGCCGAATAGTTTTGACAGTTTGAATTTTCCTGAAACTGTGACGGCGCACAAAATTGCTTATAGCACGCCCCCTCAACTGCCCGATATCCTTGTGAGCGTTCACGCAGAACATAGCCATCATCGCAAGGCTCAAACTTCTCATATCCAAGCTGATAATGACCATCAATCTTCTCGCCATTCGGTCCGGTCGTACATGATGAAAGTCTTGGCAGCGGGTCTTTACCCTTTTTAATACGCTTTTTAAATTCACTATAGGCTCCGCCGCATCCAGATGGAAATCCTCCAGGCAAACATATCCATATCGCACAGGCATCTTGGCTGGCAGAATATCCACGACTAGGATTTAAAACGATTACAGCCACAAAAGACAAAATTATAAATTTTATGGCATTCATCAATCTGCATCCTCCGTTTCACTGTAAGAATTTTGATACTGCTGAGAAAACTGCCGAAGTTTTCTGACAAGAGCTAAAAATTCAACCCTGACGTCCTTCGGAACACTGTAAAATTCGCTTACAAGCTGAAGAAGTTCATTGTCATCAGTATTAAAAGGGCCATTTTTATCTATGAAAAAATAATTCATAGAAACACCCAAAACATCCGCACAGTCTTTGAGTCTCTCAACCGTTAATCGGTTTTCGCCTGTTTCGTATTTATGTATTTGCTGTGCCCGAACACCTAATAAATCTCCCAATTCCCCTTGGGAAAGGCTCCGGTTCTGACGAAGAAAACTCAGCTTCTTGCCTAATTTCGCATTGAAATCTGTATTTTTTGGTTTTGCTTGCTCCATTTTTTTTAGTCCATTCGTGTGGTTTGCAAGCACAGCCAAAGTATCAAACCCCATCATTTATTTGGCATGTCTCCCAATCTTTAGCTCTACCAAGACATGCGCGCGCTTTTGTTAAGATCATTATCGGGATTTTCATTTGACTAAACGGGATTCAACCTGATGCGTATAATTTTACTGGATTAATTAACTTTGAGGTGAAAGTCGTTGAAATTGCTGCACAGTGCCTTTTTATGAATTTATAAAAAATTCAATTATGAGTAAGGATGCACTATGAAGAACCGGTATATTTTATTTTTATTAATATCATTGATACTGGTCTCATATCCTGAAGCGGCTCACGCACAAGCCCTATTTGATTCAGGAACAAATTTTCTAAACGCTTTAATGAATCTGTTGACCAATACCTGGGCACGGATCATTGCAATTATAGCGGTTGTTGGACTAGGCATTCTTTGGATGACAGGACGTTTGGCCTGGGGGATAGCAGCCTCTGTTATCGGCGGTATTATTCTCGTATTTGGCGCCCCTGCGATTGTGGACAGCATAGCCGGCTCACTTTAAGGAGTTGGCATTTATGGAGTTCAAGGACAATCAAGATTTAGATCCCCTATTTGTCGGTATGACAAGACCTCCACTTGTATTGGGCGTGCCCATGGAGTTTTTCGGGATCAATTTTATCCTCTTTGGGATCGGTATGATTGCCTTTGCTTCGCTCTATGGCAAAGCCCTCTTTTTCTTAAGCGTCTGCATTCCGCTCCATATCGCAGCGTATATTTTGACGGAAAAAGAGCCTCACTGGATGAGCATATACATTACAAAATTAACGAGGTGTGGCCCGATACAGAACAGAGCGTTTTGGAAATCAAACAGCTATAAACCATGAAAGGATTGAGCCTCAATGCTAAAAGCGGCGAGAAAAGAAGATATGAGATACGGTCATGTTGCAAAACGTGAGATCTCTATCGAGTCCTTCATTCCCTACTCCCGTCATATAAATGATACGACACTCAAAACCAAAGCAGGCTATCTCCTCAAAATCATCAAAGTGGAAGGTCTTCCTTTTGAAACGTCCGATCAGGTTGATTTGGATAGCCGCAAAAACATCCGCGCCACATTATTAAGAGGGATCAGCAATTCCCGCTTTGCCATTTATCAGCATACTATTCGAAGGCAGGTCTTTGACCAGCTCGATTCCCACTTTGACAATCAATTCTGCGGCGATCTTGACCGCACCTATCAAAAGAAGCTCAGCACGAAGAAGATGTTTGTGAATGAGCAATATATCACCATCATTCGAAGGCCAGCCAAAAGCAAGATTGGCCTGATGTCTGAACTTAGCCGGACATTGTTCTCCAAAGTTGATAAAGACCATCAAAAACAAAATGAGGCTGAAAATCTCCGCGCTCTCAATGAAGCGGTCAATAACATCCTTTCCACCCTTAAACCTTACAATCCTAAGCTCTTAAGCGTACAAAAAGACGATCACGGCTTTTATTCGGAAAATCTATCCTTCCTTTCATATCTGATTAATTTTGAGAATAAGAAGGTGAGACTGCCGGAACAATCAATCGCCAGTTATTTACCTGAAAAGCGCATTTCCTTTGGTCGTGAAACATTTGAATTAAGAGGCGCCGCGCCCAATGACATCAAGCTCGGCGCCGTCTTATCAGTAAAAGAGTACGCTTCCACCACAGGCGCAGGAATGCTTGATAATCTTCTTGCCCTGCCCCATGAATTTATTCTGTGTCAGAGTTTCGGCTTTGTCGATCGGCAAACCTCACTTTCTGCCATGAATGAGGCTGAGCGAAAAATGATTGCAACGGAATCAGGAGCAGAAAGCCTTATTCTGGACATTCAAGATGCGCGTAATGATCTGGCCTCCGGCCTCTCGACCTTTGGCGAGCATCATATTTCACTCACCGTCCATGCACCCAATAAAGACAGGCTCGACTTCGGGATCAGCGATATTTTGAGCGTTTTTACCAATATCGGCCTGATTTCTGCGCGAGAAGATGTAAATTTAGAGCCTGCATTTTGGGCTAATCTGCCGGGGAATTTCAGCTATATTGCTAGGCGTTCCCTGATTTCCAATAAGAATTTTGCCAGCTTTGCCAGTCTTCATACATTTCCGGCAGGTAGCAAAACAGGCAATCATTGGGGTGAAGCCATCACACGGCTGGAAACCACGTCTGGTACTCCTTACTGGTTTAATTTTCATGAGCGCGATGTTGGCAATTTTACAGTGATCGGCCCGACCGGAACGGGTAAAACAGTGCTTCTTACCTTCCTCATGGCGCAAGCACAGCGCGTAAAGCCAAGATCAGTCTATTTTGATAAGGATCGGGGCGCTGAAATTTTCATCCGCGCGATTGGCGGGGATTATACAAATGTCATCTCTGGTGAGCCAACTGGCCTGAACCCTCTGCAAATTGGAGATACTCCTGCAAACAGAGCTTTTTTAAAAGACTGGCTCGATTTGATTATCACATCAGATGGCGGCGCAAAATTATCACCGCAGGAAAGCGATATCCTCAGCGATGCCATCAAAGCCAACTTTGAAACACCGCCCCATCACAGGCGGCTTCGCTATTTTTCAGAGCTTTTGGCAGGATATGATTCAGGGGACGCGTATTCCCTATCAGCCAGAATAGCCAAATGGCACAGCCAAGGCGAAAAAGCATGGCTCTTTGATAATGAGGAAGACACCCTTTTGCTTGGAAATTCCACACTAGGCTTTGATCTGACCTCCATTTTGGATGATGCCACCTCACGCGCACCTTGGCTCATGTATATTTTTCACCGGATTTCAGCGCTGATGGATGGGCAAAAAACCATCATCATGCTCGATGAGGGCTGGAAAATGCTTGATGATCCTGTTTTCACATACCGTATCAAAGACTGGATGAAAACCATCCGTAAACAAAACGGGATTCTGGGCTTTGCTACGCAATCGGTGCGAGATGCCCTTAATTCCGATGTGGGGGATACCATCATCGAACAATCTCCTACGCAAGTTTTCTTGCCCAATAATAAGGCCTCCGAAGAAGATTACTGTAAAGGCTTTGGTCTTACCCATCACGAACTCAAACTCATCCGTGAAATATCACCGGAATCACGCTGCTTTCTCATTAAACATGGCAGCGACTCCGTTATCGCCCGCCTTGATCTGAGCGGCATGGATGATTTCATTGCTGTGCTTTCAGGGCGCACCGAAAGCGTCAATCTTATGGATCAAATTATCTCTGAAACCAGCCCAAATCCTGAAGACTGGCTTGGGCTTTTTATTCAAAGGAGAACCCAAACGTGAAAAAAATCCTTATTGCAGTCATTGCTACGACCTTGATGCTTTTCACACCCAACACCTCAAAGGCACAAGGAATCCCCGTTTATGATGCCTCTGGCTACGCGCAGCTTATCGCTCAGCTTGATGCTATGGCCGATGACTATGCCAATCAGATTGACCAGCTCGAAGAAGCGGTGCGCCAAGCCGATGCAATTACCGGAACGCGCAATATGGGCGATGTGGCGAACGGGGTTTTTGAACAGCAACTTCGCCAATATCTGCCCAACACATGGCAAGACACGCTCAATATGATTAACGGCGCGCCTATCCCAAATGGCGCTTTGGGAACACAAAATATCTATAGCAATCTTTATAATGAGTTTGACCCTTTGTCAGGCGCCACAATCATGGCTTCTGATCCAAGCGGCCAAGTTGCCAAAGCCATTGACCGCAGAACCGGCACGACCTATGCCGCAATCGCAGCCAGTGAGCAGGCTTATAACAATATTCCTGTGCGGATGCAGACCTATGAATCTCTCCTCAGCGAGCTGAATAATAGCGATGATTTAAAAGCATCTGTTGATCTGAATGCCCGCATTGCCGCCGAGAACGGAATTTTGATGAATGAGATTATGCGCCTGAATGCCATTCAAATTCAGCAAAACTCATCCATTGATAACACGCAGCTCATGGAAAACCGCCGAGCGGCAACCTTTAACCAATATGACCCTGATCTCGCAAGGCAGGCCATTGAATTCCCAGATTAAGGAGAAAAGACGCATGAAAAAACTACTCACCCTCTCATTTGTACTGATTGCTTTTAGCGTTTCAGGCTGCTCGCATTACAGTGAAAAGAAAGCCCCTTGCGGCAATAAAAAGACAGCCAGCTTGTCCGGCAATCCTTGTGATCCGCTGCCGATCAATGTGGCAGAGATCACCAAGGCCAAAACGAAGGATCATTCATGAGAAAGACCCTTCTTCTTGCCTTAACATCATTATCTTTGAGTGCCTGCATTCAAGAGGACAATCCCTTGCAGGATGTTGAGACGAACACGCTCGCGCAAAAAATCTTCGAAAGCCAAAACTATAAAAGCTTTTGCGGCAAGATGTGGGCAAATCCTGACTCTGTAAGCGCAGACGGCCAAAAATATAAAGAATGTGAAGACCGCGCCTCTCTCATTGCCATTTCTCTTAAAGAGGCGGGATTAGGCGATATTTCTGCCAATAACGTCAAAGCCATTAAGCGTTGGAGCGAAATTGATCTGATTATTGACCGCCTTCAAGACGAAGCACGCAAAAAAGCGCGTGATGACAGCAAAAATCTCTGGGGTGATTGGAGCAAGAAACAAGAATGATCGAGGCTCTCATCAACAATATTGATAGTGTCATTCTCGCATTCGTCCAAGGTGCGTTTGGAAGCCTGACACCTACTGTTCAGCTTCTCTGGCGATTGATGTTCATCATCTTTATTGCCGTCTTCGGATATAAAGTCATTATTTCCGGCCGTTTTGCCGCAACGGACTTAATCGTAAATACATTAAAGATTATCGTTCTCCTGTTAATCGCAACCGAGTGGGATACGTTCTTCCTCCTTGTTTATAATATGGCGACTGATCTGCCCTCCGATGTGGCTGGCCAAATCATGACAGGCGCAGCGAACGCGACGCCCAATGCGGTGGCAACAGATGACACTTCCGCCAACACCATCCTCTCCCAGTTTTATGACAGGGCAATGGATATTGTCAGCGATATTTTGGAAGGGGCTGGCTGGTCGGATTTAGGGAAATATTTTCATGCCGCAGTGATCTGGTTCGGGGCTTTGGCACTCACCGGCTATGCCGCCATGCTGATTATATTGGCTAAGATTGCTGTCGCTATTCTGCTTTCAATCGGGCCGCTCTTCATATTGCTTTTGATATTTACAAATACGCGCAATCTTTTTGAGGGCTGGCTGCGCACACTACTCAATTATGCCATCATACCAATATTCGTCTATGCCCTGCTCGCCTTGCTCTTAACGATTGCAGAGCCGCCGCTCCAAAACCTTGAAAATAATTCAAGCGGGGATGCTCAGACCCTTTCTTATATCGGCCCGTTCTTCTTTGTCTCAATCGTCTCGGTTCTTCTGCTCATGCAGGTTATGAACATGGCGGCATCGGTCACGGGAGGTCTATCCCTATCAACAATGGGATCGGCAGCATGGACATCACGATTAGCATCACGCTTTGGCAAGGGAACGCCCAAAGGCTCATTCACTACTGGCGTAATGGGCTACAACATTGCCCGTCACCCGGTTCAAACAGGAAAAGCTATGAGCGCGCGCGTGACGACAGCAGCCAAGAATATCAGAGGATTTTAGAAAGTGAATAATACAAAGACACCGGATTATTATAAAAAAGGCGAAACATGGGATCAGGAAGTGATTGCCAATGCCTTGCTATCGCGCAATCGCGCTTGGATCATGGCTTTTTTCTGTATGGGCATCGCCGCGCTCTCTCTTTTGACGCTTATTCTGATCTTACCGCTTAAAACCTTTGAGCCTTATGTTGTCACTGTTGATCAAACAACGGGCTATCTCGAAGTCACCAAAGGACTTTATGATGGAAGCCTCACACAAGATGAAGCGGTAACACAGGCCAATCTTGTGAAATACGTATCTTTGCGAGAACAGTATAATCCGGCCATTTTAAAAGAAAATTATGAAGCCGTAGAGCTTATGTCTGATGGGGAAGCCTTGAAGGAATATCAAGAGCTTTGGTCTGGCACAAATCCCGATAACCCTTCACGAAAGCTTGGCGCGAAAGCCTCGATCGACATCAAAATCAAGTCTGTTTCTTTCATCAATGACAAAACGGCGTCAGTGCGTTTTATGCGCGAGGTCAGAGAAAATGACCGCATAAAAACAGGGCATTTCAACGCTGTTATCCAGTTTCAATATTCGCAAAAACCCATGCAGATGAAAGACAGATTTTCTAATCCGCTTGGCTTTCAAGTCACGCATTACCGTATTAACCCAGAAGTATTGGAGAGAGTTCGATGACATTCAAAAAATTATTATTAGGAACAGCCCTGATTTCCTGCCTATCCATATCCCCTGCCCTCGCAGGCAAAGACCCAAGACCAACGAGCGCCGACGCCCGTGTGAAAGTCGTCACCTATCATGAAAATGATGTCTACCAGATAAGAGGACACTATGGCTATTCAACGGTGATTGAGTTTTCGGAAAAAGAGCGCATTCAGACCATTTCTTTAGGCGATACCGAAGCGTGGCAGGTCATGAAGCCCGGGCAGCCCAATATCATGTTCATCAAGCCTTTGGAAGAAGATGCCGAAACCAATATGACGGTCATTACAGATAAAAGGATTTATACCTTCGAGGTAACTGCTGGAGATGCCTATTCGCCTCGATCTTCGGACTTAACCTTCCGGCTAAAATTTCATTACGCCGATGAAGCCGCCAAAGAGCTTGCCTTTATTGGCAGTGTCTCCCAAGCCCATTTTAATCCGCTAGATAACGTCAGCGCCTCGGATTTAAATTTTGATTATAGCTATGCTGGATCAAAACGCCTGCGCCCGATCCGCGCTTTTGATGATGGCGTTTTCACATACTTCCAGTTTGAAGATTTTGATGTGATGCCTGCTGTCTTTAGTGTTGATGAAAACGGTAATGAGCGCCTCGTCAATTTCAATCTTCAAGGTCAATATCTGGTTGTCTCCGGCGTCGGCTCTCAATTCACATTAAGAGACGGTGATACAGCGACTTGCATCTGGAATGATGCCTACCCGCAAGTTGAACCGGCATCTTATGAACCAGAACCCATCGCAGAGCTGGAAGAGGTCAAAGAAATAGAAGTTGCTTCTGTTCCCGTTCCTTCTCAAAAACCTGATATTGCCGCCCTTCAAGCTGAAAAAGAAGAAAAGCCAAGCCTTTTGGCGCAGCTCTTTTCCAATTTCGACAGCCCAAAAACAGCGAGCCTGAATGAGTAAGGATATTATGATATGAATGATCAAACCCCGCCTGATAACTTCGATGAGGAGCCTAAGCCAAGAACTTTGGATGGTGATCGTGAATTTCCGACCATAGCCCAAGGCTCAAACGCCTCTAAATTTGGAATTTTCGCATTTCTGGCAGTTGGCGTTATCGCAATCATCTTTGTCGCTTTGGATGGTATGGAGCAATCCGCGCCGCGTGAGCTGACAACACCTGAAGAAATCGAGTTTAGAACGCCTACCCCGTCCGGCCCTTATATCGAAATTGAAGAACAAGCAGAAGTGCCGCTCGAACAGCTTGTTCCACCGATTGATGAACGTGAGTTATTTGATCCGTTAGAAGCGCAGCGCGAGCTGCAAATGCAACAGGAAGCTTTGCGTTTGGCGAGGGAACAAAAGAAACGCATGGAAGAGCGCAGACGCTCCCCTCAAGTAATCTTTGATAACAGCGGTTCAGCGCAAGGCAATGTTGCGGGCGGGGCTACTTCACAAGGCGGGCAAGGATCACTTCTTGGCGGCGGTGAACAAGACCCTAATATCGCCTTTGCCAATCAATATGCGAATAGCGATGTTGAAATAGCAACGGCTTCACAGTTACAAAATCTGGATACGCTTGTGACACAAGGCACATTGATTGATGGAATATTAGAAACGGCCATTCAAAGCGATCTTCCAGGATTGGTGCGTGCGATTGTCAGTGAAGATGTCTATTCCTTTAATGGCTCTCACCTTATCATTCCCAAAGGATCAAAGCTCATCGGGCGTTATCGCTCAGGGCTTGTTCGCGGCCAATCACGTGTTTTTGTGATCTGGAACCGCCTTATCAGAAATGACGGTGTGAGCATCAATATCGGCTCATACGGCACAGATGATTTAGGGCGCAGCGGTTTGGCAGGGGAAGTTGATACGCACTTCTTTGAACGCTTTGGCTCTTCGGTGCTTCTGTCACTTATTGATGGTGCTATCCAGATTGGCGTGAATGCCATAGATGATGACGATCAGGCCACTGTTGCCCTTGATACAGGCACAGATTTTTCAAGATCAGCCGAAATCGCCCTTGATAACTCAATAGGAATACCGCCAACGGTGCATGTTCACCAAGGCGCCCGCATCAAGGTCTTTGTCGGCAAGGATTTGGATTTTTCGCAAGTCGCTGGAAATATCCCGAAACATTGAAAGGCGCGAGATGAGTTCACACAAAAAACCCGTAAAACCCGCCAACCAATCTTTTGAGCAAAAAGATAGCGCAAAATCCGAGCAGTCCGGCGTTTATCTCAAACAATATATGGGGCTTTTCGAGAAGTACCTGAATGATCCCGATATTTCTGAGATTTGCGTGAATAAACCAGGGGAGCTTTGGATTGAAAAGGCCGGTGAGCCTGAAATGCTGTTCATCGAAAACAAAGACATCACCGATGATATTTTATGGCGTTTGGGCCGTTTGGTTGCCAATTACACCGATCAATCCATAGCTGCGAATAAACCTTTATTATCGGCATCACTTCCAAGCGGTGAGCGTATTCAGTTTGCAACGCCGCCTGTTTCTCGTTTTGGCGTCACACTTTCCATCAGAAAGCAAGTCATGCGAGATTTAAGCCTTCATGATTATCGGGAAATGGGGGCTTTTGAGAGCTTAAAAGAAAGTAGTGCATGCAAAACCGACATTAATCAAACCCTGCAATCCCATCTTGATGCAGGCGAATACCAGGACTTTATTTCTGCCGCCATTCGAGCAAAGAAAAATATCATTGTCTCCGGAGGAACATCGACGGGAAAAACCACACTTTTGAACGCCATTTTAAAAGAGATTGAGCCGCATGAGCGCATAGTCACAATCGAAGACACGCCCGAAGTCATGCCGCCCCAGAAAAATCATGTCTCTCTTCTTGCATCCAAAGGGGATCAAGGGCAAAGCAAAGTCACCATTCAGGATTTATTAGAAGCCAGTCTTCGTTTTCGCCCAGACCGTATTTTGCTCGGTGAGCTGCGCGGTAAGGAAGCCTATAGCTTTCTTCGCGCTGTAAATACTGGCCATCCGGGGTCAATTACCACAATTCACGCCGATACGCCGCAAGGGGCATTAGAACAAATCTGTTTGATGGTGATGCAAGCCAATCTCGGCCTCACCCATGACCAGATCATGGCCTATATCAGCTCGATTATTGATGTTGTCATTCAACTCAAACGCATTGGGGGCAAGCGCATCATCTCTGAAATCTGGTATCCGGGGGGTTCATGAGCGATACAAACATGAAATATATATACGGCTTTGGCGGAATCTTCGGCCTTATTCTCTATTCCTATGCCGCATCACTCATGTTTTTCCTGCTCTCAAAACAGCCTTTGGAACTCGCAAACCCTCTTTCCATCTGGCTTACATTTGGAAATGAGATTGACGAGCAAACTGGGTCACGCCTGTTTGTCGCCTTTGGCGCCCCTGCCCTTGCGCTCATATTTATTGCAGGTCAAATTTATGACACGGCCTTCAAGGGTAAGGATATTTTCGGAAAAGCGCACTGGGCAAGCTTAAGAGAAATCACGAAAGCAAAGCTTTTTGCTAAAACAGGCGTGATCTTGGGAAAATTCAAAAACCAGTACCTTATCAGCGATCATCCCACACACAGCATTATTGTAGCACCGACCAGATCAGGTAAAGGCGTTGGCATTGTCGTTCCTAATCTTTTGAACTGGCCTGGCTCTATCATTTGCTTTGATGTGAAGCATGAAAACTACAGAA
This sequence comes from uncultured Alphaproteobacteria bacterium, assembly GCA_963974945.1. Taxonomy (GTDB): domain Bacteria; phylum Pseudomonadota; class Alphaproteobacteria; order Micavibrionales; family Micavibrionaceae; genus UBA1672. Next base: position 15,476 of record CAXBFT010000001.1, on the reverse strand, counting down.
AAACTGCCGGTTTTAGAAAAGAGCATGGTCACGATGTCTTTATGTGGTCGCCAATGGATGAACATGGCCTCTCGCACCGCTATAATCCGCTCGATGCCGTCAGCCAAGACCCACATCAATGCGTCAGTGATTTGCAGGTCATTGCTAAAATCTTGATACAAGACCCACCTAAAAGTGATCCGATATGGGCCTCCGAAGCCCGCGCCCTTTTTGTCGGTCTTGCGCTGTATGTGATGAATAATAATGCCATGCCTTCAACAATAGGGGCGATTAACAGGCTTTTGGGAACGGAAGCCGATTTGGGCGATGTCTGCCGTCATATCGTTCAAACACACCCTGAACTCACTTCTACAGTAAAAAAATCTCTGATGAATTTTGCGAACAAGGCCGCCAAAGAGCGCTCCGGTGTAAAATCTTCTCTCAATCAGGCCTTAAACTTGTGGGATAACCCGCTTATTGATGCGGCCACATCAAAGACCGATTTTAAAATCGAGGATTTACGCCGTAAAAAACTCTCAATTTATGTTGGCGTTCTAACTGGTCAGATTGAAACACTCACGCCCTTGCTACGCATCTTTTTTGAACAAATCATCACTAAGCTCTCCATGAAAGAGCCTGGCAAAGATGAACCGCACAAGGTTTTAATGCTGCTCGATGAATTTCATATGTTAGGCCGCATAGATTCGATGACAACTGCCTTCACACTTCTGGCTGGTTATAATGTGCGCGTTATGGCAGTGGTGCAGTCTCTAAATTGGCTTGACGTGACTTATGGCCGTGAAAAACGGAACGGTATTCTGTCTTGCTGCGCCCATCAGGTATTTTTTGCGACAAATGATCTAGCAACGGCGCAATATGTCTCTGAAAGCTGCGGCCAGCAGACCGTTGAAGTCACTTCAAGATCAAAGAAAAAATCCATGCGCTATGAGGCGCCCATGGATAATGTCTCTCAGCGTGGCCGGCCTCTGATCGAAAAACATGAAATGCGTGACTTTCCAGATAATCAGCAAATTATATTGGTGGAGTCTTCCTCTCCCATAAAGGCTAATAAGCTTAAGTATTTTAGCGATAAGAATTTTAAATCCCGCGATGTTCCTGCGCCGATTGTGCCAAAATTGAACATCATGGAAAATGATATTCCAAAATTTAATATTCCAACCGAAGAAGAAAAAAAGGCGCAAAAAGCCAAAGACCCTAATCAAAGCGATATGTTTGCGAAAAAGCAGGAAAATGTCTCTGATACAATTCCTGATCATGAAGATGAAGATTCGAAAGACGAAATATTGGACTTATTGTCCGACGATCTCGAATAAGTCTATGCCTTAATCACTTTTCTTCACCGGAGCATTGCGGACACTGTTTTCATCTGCACTATGAACAACAGATCCCGTTTTTTCGCCTTTTGCGAAGCCAACAGCTTCTTCCATACCTTTAATAATGCTCTCGCTTACTTCGCGCATTTTTTGATCCTTTCTAAAGCCCTTGGCTTCCATTATACGTTTGCTGGCTTCAATCTTGTCTGGAACATCAAGGTTTTGGTGAACATCTTCATAAGCAGATACCAAAGTAATCAGCACTTCAAGCTCTTCACCTTCAGGCGTATTCTGCTTAGCATCGAACAGCTCTTCAATACGCTTAAGCGCTGCTTCATAATCATGCTCATTTTTAATCAGTTTATTGCTCATTTTTTCATTCCCATAAGTAATAAAATTACTTGAATTTGTAACATTAAAATATGCGCTTATTTTATTTGCCGGCCACCTGCGATATTTTGCTTTGTATCAGCTGAATGTTTGTATCATTAACGCCATATTGCTTTGCAAGTTCTGACCATTTGGACAAGCTGGATTTTGTGCTCTCAATAATCTCAAGCGCACGGTCTTTTTTGATTTTCGCTTCATCTGCCAGCTTTAACAGATGGCTTGTATCAGGGTTTTTACCTTCACCCATAACCATCATGCTTTGTTCGCCGCGTGGGCCAGATGAGAATGTGAGGTCATAGGCAGGGGAAAGTTTCCATCCCCCTTGGCTATCCATCAAATAACTGAAATTTTTGGAATGATCATCGCGATTATGAGCTAACACGTTAAACACGGCCAGCTGATATAGCTTTTCCACCTCACGCACATCGCGAGTCAGCATACCAGTGAGCGCAATTAAATCTTCGTAATCCAATGAAGGTGTGCGGAAATCTGAATGCAACAATCCGCAAGCCGTGTGCATGTGGTATCGTTTGTCACCATCACGATCAAAGCGCTTAATCGCAAAATAACCTGCGCCGCGCTCTGCTTGAAAAAGATGAACATCAGGCATGGTAATGCCAGCCTCTTTTGCCATCAATGCATATACAAATTCGATTGCACCGGCATCTAGCCCATCTTGACTATTCGGGAATTTAACCATCCATGGTGCATAACCTGCGGGTAAATCATGTAGACCATGAATGATATGATCCCTTTTCTCGTTTACACCGATTAGTGCTTTTGGCCTTGCTCCCGCTGAAGATCCGTTTAAGGCTATGAGTTCCGCCAATACGTCATCCGACGTTCCGTCCAAAACCTCTTGCGCTTGCGAGGCAAGGTTATCAAGGTTTATATCGCCTTGTGTATCATCTGCGCTGTGATCAGGTTCAAACACAAGTGCGCCAAGAGCATGTGACCCCACATGCGCCAAGCGATCAAGCGGTGTTATATCTGAGGGCAATATTCCCTGTGATCTTATAAAACGATCAAACAATAACCGTCCCCAACCATCAGGCAAGCTATCGTTAAATACACCGGGCAAGCCTTCAAAAAGATCATGATCAAAACCTTGAACACCTGGTCTTAAAGATAAGCGTAGCGGTGATATCTCTATGCCGCTTTTTATAAAGGCGCTATCATATTCAAAATAAATCTTGTGCTCCCGTACAGCTAATCTGCCTACAGTTTGAACACCTTCGCCAAAATTAATGCCGACCCTTACTTCTGTTGCAGAGAGATAGTTCTTCATTTGCGTGTCCCTCTCTTGCGGATAGGTACGTTATCTGACTTCAATACATCATCGATGGAAGAATAGCTCTCTTCTTTAATTTGCGTAGCTTTAAGGATATCTTCCAATCCGCCAAGCACCATGTGAAGCTTAAGAAATGATTCCAGGGATAGAGCGCCCGTGCGTTCAAACTTGCGAAGGGTCGGCAATGCAACACCTGAGCGCTCCGCCAGACCTTCCTGCGTTAATTCCATTTGTAAACGTCGCGCGCGTGCTTGTTCTGCGATCTTTTTTTGTGCTTTTGCGGGCGTTATAAGTGATACCATTATATCTTCAATATTATTTATTTCCTACATAATGATATTATAGTATCATTATCCAAAAATATCAAATACAGTTTCTAATTCCGAAACCTTCAAAAAATTGATCTCGAACATTTATAAAAAGGAGGAGCTAATTAGATCAGCTATATACTCTGCCAAACCCAATAAAGAACAAGACTTATGACGCCCCAAGTGAGCGTAATGAAAAATGCGATGCGGATGAATATACCAAGAGCGCCAAGAATACCGCCAACAATGACTGCCGGAATAATGGTCGAAGCAAACCGCGCCCATTTTGGCCACTCACCCGGAATAAACTCCTGAATATTGTAGCCGGTAAAGAGCGCAGCAGCGATAAAGACCCAGAAACTCCACACACCGATTGCGTGGAATTCATATTCCTCTTCATCCATAAAATCATTGCCGACGCGTCTATATGCCATGAATTACACCTCTTCACGATCCGATAGAGGCTTTAATTCAGACATATTGCGCACAATATTTTCCATGAAGGCATCAAGCCGCGCATTGGCTTCCGCTTCTCGCGGAGCTTTACTGTCTTCTGGAATGGAAGGATGGTGCATAAAAAACTCATGGCTAAATTTCAAGATCAGCTCTTGCATGAAGGCCAGATCTCGCGCTGTTTTCTTGCGGTGCATCGCCAAAGACGCAGAAAACTGGTTATAGAGCTTTACCAGATCGGCATCACGGTCATTACGATGTTCAGGAAACATCGCATAGCGAAGGCCGTCATTCACAATCGCAGAAACATTGGGATTATGAGAGACTTTCATCTGCTTTTCCAATGCTTCCCAGACTTCCGCATCAAAATATACTGTTTTTTGTACCCGTTTGGTTTTGGCCATGCTTATAGCTCCATTTCATTATCATCATCACGCCCGCGTGAGGATTGCTGCTGTTCTAGCTGTTTCTGTTTTTCGACGGCGCGCATTTCGAATAGTCCGCGCTCGATCTCGCTAAATTGAACCTTTTGCCCTTTTTCAAGGTCGGGGGCTTTGTCAATCCGCGCCATTTGCAACTCTTTTCCGCGCATCGCAACCGCCCATTTTCCTGTCTCAAGCTCGGTATAGCCAAGATAGGTATAAGCTTGATCGGATGAGACTTTATGATCGTTAAAAGTGAGACCGGCTTTTGTGGCCAAGAATTTACCCTCTTCATGCACTTCCATAACGCTGAGATCACGCATCACTGATTTCTTCATGGCAAACTCACCATTAGACTGGATCATTGCGAACTTATTATCGACAAGCCATTGCTGACGTTTTTGAAGGGCAGTTTCCAGAGATTGGTCTGTAATACTGCGATCCCCGCGCCCTCGCTTATAAAGCTCTTTATCAAGCCAGGTCTTCTTTTTCGCATCGACCATATCTTCCGGCGCATGGGATGAGAGAATATCAAGCTTTGGATAGAACCGCTTTTTCTCACGCGCATTGATTTTGGCAGATATCTCTTTGCCCTTTTCGATCACATCATCAGGGATTTGATAACGCCCCTGCCCTAATTCTGTGACAGCCTCATTTGCAACTAATGTCTCAATCCGTTTGATATGGGATTGTAAGTAAGGCTCTCGTACATCTTCATCAATATAAGACTGCTCGGCTGATATATAGGCTCGGTGTTTCTCAATATCGTAAATGCCCTCATTCTGCCCTGCAATCATCGCAATATTATGATCAGCCTTGCCGGTTGATTGATCAAAAGGACGAACCCTTACTAAACCCCGCTTATTTACCTCATCATAATTAAAGGCTTCACCTACCGGAACGTAATGCTTGCCGCCTGATAAGGATTCAACAACGATGTATTTCTTATCTGTTAGCTCATCGGCTGGCCCCTTATCCAAAACGCGCCCCTCAATGACTTGCCCTTCTCCGGCTTTTAGAGAATAGACTTCCAGATCATCCAAGCCCTCTACACGCTCATACAGCTTTTTAATGACATCATTGCGCGTGGCAATGCTCGCCAAGACATCTCTATAACCCTCTTTCAGTGTATAGACGCCTGGAGGGTTTTCGACAGCCATACCGCTTGAGGCCAGATAGCGCAACCGCCCTTTAAGCACAGACTCATAATGCGCTGATTTGCCGAAATTGTTTTCTTTGCGGACATCGACCACCTGATCTGCGCCTACGTGCTTTTCAATAAAGCGGTCTAAAGAAGTGACCCGCAGCGCGTCCACTTCCTTCTCCAAGCCCTTTTGAATATCTTCAATCGAGCGCTCACCCAATAGCTCGGTTGCAATCTCCTGCGCTCTTGCGCGAATACCAAAAGCGATATAATCGCGGGCCATCACCAGATCCTCACCGCGCGCACCTTTGCCCCGAATGATCACATGGGCATGGACATCATCGGTATCGTAATGAACAGCCGCCACCCATGAGAGCTTGGTCTTGAGATCACCCTCGACTCGCTTCATGACCTCACGAACATAGCCTCTGAAATCTTCGATCTCATCACCCCGCTCCGGTGAGAGTATCATCCGAAAATGGTGACGATCATTTTTGCATAACTCAAAGAAATCTTGACGCTCCAATCCCTCGTTTTTAGCATCAAACAGGATGGCTTTTTCACCATCCTCCCCTGCCCTGTTTCGGCTGATGTAATGAATATGATGATAGAGATTTTGGCCGCCTGAATTGGCGCCCGATCCAACACCTTTGGTCTTATTCTTTACCGGATTGATTTTCACAACAACGCGCTGCGCCGATGCCAAACCTGCAAATGAATTACCGCGCATCAATCCTGATCTGCGTTTAATCTTTTTCGGTCCCGACTTCACTTCGCCATGACGATTGAGCTTTTTGAAGAACGCTTTTCTTGGGCTATCTCTGGTCACGATCAATGGCCGGGAAACGCCATCGCTCCCCGTAAAATTCTCAGCCCTGATCCGATCTAAAAACATCAACTTCGCTTCCCAAGCCCTCATAAAATCTCAATTTTACGCCCTCTTACTATACAACTTATTTTAACTTATAACAAGCATTATTAACGCCTAAATTATACAACAATAACAGTATGTTCATATAAATATAATTTATATCTTTTATCTTGTATTAATATTAATCTTATATCTAACAACCCCTCTTCACTATCTCATACAAACTCTGCCCTATCCGCTATCGCTTTACCCTGTCTCCAAGCTGTGCATTGCTGTAAATTACAAGCACAAAAAACGCCCCCATCATTTCCGACAAGAGCGTATTTCGAACATGAAAAAGCCCCGCAGTTAGCGGGGCTAATTTGAGTTAGTTTTGGCGGGACCAGATCAAAATATACTGGTCGTCTTTTTGAACCAGATTGGCGTAAATCGGATTTGGAAATTCCGGCGCATCAATCTGAACGGAGATATATGGATTTTGATTATCGCTAATCTTATTCCACCCTGCCCCTGCTTCGAAGCTTCCGATTTTGGCTCTGAAATCAGGCTTGTTATCATTGGCCTCAGCATCACCGATGGGCTGTAATTTGAGATGAAGATTCAAGGTTGCTGTTTTCAGTTTTCCTTCAAAACTTCCATTCTCTTGTTTTTTCATATTCGCTATAATTGACATTGTATTTTCCTTTTGTTGTTTATCACTAGAGCAACACCATATTGCCCTTTTACGATGGCATAAAATTCACTGGCCGGCTTCGACGCGTCACAGAATAAATTTGTCACCGCGAGGAATTTGAGCGAATGCGAAAAGGGGAAATTTATTCTTGAAGCATAGGCGAAGGCAGGTCAGTTAAATTGCCCAATCTTGAAAGGCATAAGGCTGTTTGGTCGATAATTCCCAAAAAAGGAAATCGTCAGTATTATTGGAAAATGGAAAATCTAGGTTTTGAGTTGAGAGGAAAAGTCCATGCTGCCATGTAATATCGCAATCAAATAGACAGTTTGGTCTTCGATACGATAAATCAGACTGTGTTCGCCGACTTTGTAAGCGCGATAGATTTGGGGAATATCCGGGCGCACATGACCATATAATTTCGGATTTTCTTCGAGTTTTCGTAAAGCTTCTTTCAGCATCCCTGTATAAATCCAGACCTGCTTTTCACCATAAGTCTTGAGCGTGTATCGCTGAATAGATTTGAAATCTTTTTCTGCGCGCGCAGAAAATTGGATTTGGTAGTTATCAGACATCTTCTTTCAAAACGTCCTCTGTCATACTATCCAGCATCTTGGGCGAATATTTTTTGGTTCGGCCTGCTTGAATATCAGCCTCCCCTTCCACAATAGCGCTATGAATAAAAGCCATTTGTTTTGAAGGTGTTTCATTATTCATGTGAAGGCGTAAAGCATCCTTAACCACTTCGGCATAAGTGCTGTATAATCCTGATCCAATTAAACCTTTGACGTAGGATTCATAAGGATCACCTAAATCAATATTGGGCATTTTTACCTCCATAAAACAATTTTAAAGCATAAATAATACAATTATTGTATCATATCTGTATAGTTTTTCCAGTTTTTTCGAGCGTGTCCTTATAGACATCGTTCCAGTCCTGCCCTTCTAGGCATGGCCTGTGCGTTTCACACAATCCGTCAAAGCCTGATAACTCGACGGCTTCACGGATGCGCTTTTCAAACTTATCGCCGCCTTGGTCATGGTCGGGAATGATGATGATATGCTCCAGAGCGTCAAAGTCGCGGATAAAAGCCGTAATAATTTCCCCCTGCTCTGGCGATAACCCGCCGCCTGTAGCGGCATAGACAGCTTTTTCTCTACGATATAGCGCATGATAACTTAAAGAATCTATGACGGCTTCTGCCAAAATCAGCGTATTGTCATCCTTGAAAACATATGATCGCCAAAGAGTTTTTTCGCTTCCTCTGACAAACAGGGCTTTGTCATGGTTTTTTAACTCAAGGCCACAAACCTGACCATCCTTAAAATGCGGAAATGCAGCGTTCTGATAGCGGTCTGTAAAAACGCGCCCTACAAACCGTTTATCTGTCAAAAGGGCATCTGTAAGCCCCCTACTGGCCAAATAACGGTGTTTATAGACGGGTTTTAAAGATTTGAAAATTCCAGCAATACGTGCGGGGTCATATTCTTGAGGGGCAACCTCTCGCACATAGCTTATTGCATCGGGGAGCGAAACACCACCCCCTATCCAGTTTTGCAGTTCACGCCCAATCTCACCAATGCTTTTATGAGTGCGCTTCTCGGCAAAGTCGATAATAGTGCCGTTGTCGCTATCGTCTGTGACCGAAAAATAAACCCAAAGATTGCCGCGCCTTGAAATAATTACTTTATCGCTGTCTTTTCGCATGGCTATGGATGAGCGTGTGCTTTTCTTACGGTCTATCTCATAGCCTAGATGCGCGGCATACTGGGTCAGGTTTATCTCTGTTTTGAATTTTGAATAATCAAGCTGTGTCATATCCTGCCCTCCCCTTAATATTCTGTGGGGAGTAACAAGACATTGTTCACACAATAGAACTTGATGCTGGCAAGCGGAAAATCAGTGTAGAGAATGCTTTCAGAATATAGCTCGTTGTAATTGCCATCTGTGCAAATAAGCTTTGCCCCCTGCCCTTCTGCGTCTTTTTTCAATTCCCAACTGCAAAAATCTTCACCTGATAGTTTTGGGACACAGGCCTGACACGCAAAAATCTTATCCAAAAGCCAATAAGCTTCGCCATGTTCTGCAACATACTGAACGCCTTCGGTATATAGATAGGTTCTAAAGGCGGGATGTCTGTACCAGACTTCTGTGCCGTAAAAATTGGACAAATCCTGCTCGCGCAGCGTTTTTCGTTGATTGCCGTTAAGTGATTGCGTTTGTTGGTCTGTCATAGCGAACTCCTTTTCCTTTTAAATTGCGCCTCGAAACATACTTTTTTCGAGGCGACAGGAATCTGTCGCTTGAAGCGGGAGGAGATTGTCATGACCCGGCCTTGCCGGAGGGGGATCACCCGCCTTGCACAAGTCGAAGACGCGGAAAGGTGGGGATACCGGCAAGGCAGCCGAAGGTGAGCGTCAGCGAAGGTCTTGATAATCGGGCCGAAGCGGCCTCTTTAAAAACAAAAGACCGTTCCTATAAGGAATGGCCTTGCCATGAATGCGTTAAGGATCGTTACCCTATGGGCCGAAACTCGGGCATCCGAGGTTCGGTGAACTTAGCAGCCCGAAGTGGCCTCGGCCGCTTGGGGGTGCTTAGTGAATAGAGCCTGACCTTGGGCTTGTCAAAGCACAAGGAAACGCCCTGACCCTAGCGGGTCTTACGGGCATCTACCAGATCGGCTTCATCAATATCAAAACCCAAAGCCTTTAAACCGCGCATAACGATGACACCTTGAGGCTCCCTACTCTCTTTGGTCGCATCCCATAGAAGATCCCAAACATATTCAGGCATCGATAAAGAAGATTTCTTGCGCTTCTTGGTCGCATCCTTCTTTTTCTCGACTTTCAGGCTTGGATAATCCTTTGCCCCTTCTGATAAGCGTTTTTTCAGCTCGTCCGCGTTACGGTTTTCCGTGCCGACATTCGGAAGATTCTTTAAACTTGGTTTTGCCATGATAGTCCCTTTCATAAATGACTAATTAGAGAAGTACAGAAGTAAAGACTTCTCCCTTTATGCGGCTTGCTGTTGCAGCTTGGCCTGTTCCTTTAAAAGCTTATCCAGCTCTTTCCCTAGATTGGTGAAATCCAGGGCGGCAGCACTTTTCGGGTCAGAGCGCATGACGGTAGTACCGTAGAAACGCGCCTGTTTATGGGCTTCGCGCTGTCCGATAGTCGTGCGGAATATTTTAATATTATTGATTTCCTCAAACTGCTTGGCTGCGTGTTCAAGAACAATCGTGCCTTTGCGTGTTTGAGACAGCAGGACGCGGTATTTAATATCGCGCTTGGCAAGCTTCCCTGCACTTTTAACAGCCTCGATTGTATTGATAGCTTCATCAATATCATCTTCGGAAGGCTGTGCAGGAACAATAACCAGATCGGCAATACCGGCCGCATATAAAAGCGCCCTACTCCGCACACCGGCCACATCAATTAAAACAATGTCGTGTTCCTGCGCGGCCGCTTCCGCAGCATCAATAATCTGCTCTTCATCCTCTAAGGTTTGCAAGCTTACCCCTGCAAAAGCGTCATCGAGGGCTTTCTTGTTGTACCATTTGGAGAGATTTTTGTTCGGGTCAGAATCGAGCAAGGCGACCTTTTTACCCTTCAATGCCCAATAATCGGCAAGGTTGGCAACCGTGTTGGTTTTGCCAGGGCCGCCTTTTGAGCTGGATATAGCGATAATATATGACATTTTTTTAAGCTCCTTGAACAAAGGTGTGAAGTAGTGACTTATTCTTGATAGTAAGTCGGCAGGTGTTCTCGTGAAGAGATAGTGACTTACCATTTAGAGTATATAGTGACTTACCATCTTCGTAAAGTACCATTCTAGCGATTTAGAGAAGCATGGTTTTACCGTCTTAGTGAAATACCAACAAGTGTAAGTAGGGGTTTACCGTTGTGTTATTTTCGCTAAATCTTTACTTCCGTACTTACTCTTTTATATATGCAAAGGTAAAGAAAACCCTACTTACTCCTTTTCACGCCTTATGCCGAATTTGCAATGACAGTATAAAACTCTCCAGTAGGCGCGTCATGGTGATAAAGCGCATAATCCAAAGACTTTTTGGAAGGGGTGTAAACGCCTCAAAACGTCCATTCCGATGTTTTAGGGAAGTATGGTTTTACCGTCTTAGTGAAATACCAACAAGTGTAAGTAGGGGTTTACCGTTGTGTTATTTTCGCTAAATCTTTACTTCCGTACTTACTCTTTTATATATGCAAAGGTAAAGAAAACCCTACTTACTCCTTTTCACGCCTTATGCCGAATTTGCAATGACAGTATAAAACTCTCCAGTAGGCGCGTCATGGTGATAAAGCGCATAATCCAAAGACTTTTTGGAAGGGGTGTAAACGCCTCGAAACGTCCATTCCGATGTTTTAGGGAAGGCTTTTTTAATATAGGATTCTGCACTATCTGCTTTTATCTCCGCATGGCCTGATAATCGTCTCCAGCCCATATTCCGGCCTTCTACATAGAAAAAGCCTTCGGGCGAAATATCGTCAAGAATGGTTTTAAGCTGTTCCTTAAAATCTTCGAATTCCCATTCTATGACTTGCGTATCCGATATTGCCATAGAGAAGGCTTCTTCTTCGGTTTCAGCAATTTCGGAGGCCAAGAATTCGGCGGCGCGGGCGTTTGCGATCTCAGTTTCATCCCATGTAAGTGTTTGTGCTTGTTGCATAGTGTATTCCTTTTTTAAAAATTGAGAGTAGGGGGCTTAGACAAGATATTGGCCATTCGGGGCATTCAGCGCGGCGGGTATGAATTCCCACCAAGCCAGATATCCTGCGCCGTTCAATACATCGACTTGGTGTTTACAGTCTTCGCGGTTGTTCCAGATTGAATGTGTTTTTTACCTGATTGCGTGTCAATAAATACGAGATAAGTCATAATTTGCTCCTCATTAAAGGGGCAGGGGGCTTTTCCCTGCCTTCTATCTTGGGTTAATCTTGATTGGTGAAAGAAAAGAGATAATCAGCGGCTTTTTGTGCCTGTGAGCTGGCCGAAAAGATAAACTTCTTGTCGTCCTTCAAGGCTTTCAGCCAGTTTTGTATATAAATGGCGTGGTCTTCTCTGGTGCTTGACTCTACGCCTGTAGATGCACAAAGCATGGCGGCGCCAAGTTCTGCGACCAATTCCTCGAAAGCATAGTCTTTTGAAGCAAATTTATGCTTCTGCTCACGGTTCAGGCGTTTCTGCGCTCCTGTCCAGTGGACAAGCTCGTGAAATGCCGTGCTGTAGTAATTCTGCGTAGCTGTAGAGCCGCACGTATCCTTGAAAAATTCAGGGCTGGGCAGGTTGATAAAGTCCTCTAATACGCTGTAATAGGCGCGGCGTTCATCAAAACGAATATCTGCGCCTGATGCGTCAATCAAGTGATCTGCGGCTGAAATAGCCTGAATATCGTTTGGTTCAAAATCATCTTGGGGTAGGGTGAAGCCGTCCACCTGATCGGCATTAAAGACAGTTGAATATTTGGCAAACATAACTTGTTCGCGCTGTTCATTATCTTGTGTTGGCTCGACTTCAATAGATTTCCAAAAAACAATCTGGCGGCCTTTCTCGCCCTTTTTGACCTGTGCGCCCATGTCCTGCCATTGTTTATAAGTCGCCCATGTTCCGCTTGAATAGGCGCTTTTCATCTGGTGCGCCCAAAGTAATGGCACATTGATGCCATGATAATAATTTCCAGTTCGGGCATTTTGGGGAACAATCGAACAGCCATGCCAAGGCAATTCAAAATCCCCTGATAAGCCTTGTTCCAGAGCTTCAATGATTGTGTCAGTAACAGATTGGTAAATATCGGTGCGTTTCATCTTCTTTTCTCCTTAAAATGTGTGTTGCACTTCTTTCCTAGAAGTGCCGTGAAACGGCTTTGGAAGCGGCTGGAGCGGTCACGACCCACAAAAACGGAGGGGGATCACCCACCTTGCACAAGTCGAAGACGCGGAAAGGTGGGGATACCGTTTTTGTGCGCTTTAGCGGCCCGAAGGGAGGTCTTGACGGATACAGCCAAGACTAAAAGAGACGGCCATGCTGCCTGAGAAAGGCAAGCGTGGCCGGTGTCCAAGAAGCGTCGAAAGTCTCCATAGACAGGCTATTGCAACGCTCCACATGGGCGGGGATTCCTGCAAATGTCAGTTGCAAAAAGCACATATGATACGCAATTTGACTGATATCCTGAGCGCTTACGAGTAAATGGGAGGAGGGGTCATAACCCATTTCTGCAATAACCTTAGCCGCCGCTAATATCATCCCGCCTGCGCCTGATGCAGGCTCATTCAGCGTTATAAAGCCTTTTTCCTTAATGGCGGTCTCTGCCCCCTGTAATCCAATCACAGCCATCATTCGAGAGACAGGCATCGGCGTAAAAAACTGACCTGTTTTAGCATCAAGTGCATTTAATTCAGCAGCGGCCTGTCCGAGAAAGTCTTGTCCGTCCATCACACCGCGCCAAACCATAGCCATAAGACGGGGATATGCTCTAATCGTGTCTTTATCACGATATGTTTGAACGATATTCATATAACGCTCTTCAAGGTTTTCGGCGCGATCTGGGGATGCTGTCAATTTTGCATAGGCGCAAAAGGCCAGTTCACAAAAATCCCTGAATTTTTCGGATGAAGATTTTGAAGGGTCTAAACGTGATAAGTCTCTAATAAATTCTTGAATGCTCATGGTGAATTCCTAAAAAAGAAAAGCCGCCCGATATTTCGGGCGGCAAATTGGTAGAATTAAGCGGCCTCTTTGAAATCCTCGGCTGTATCGTCCAAGGTTTCATCCTGCTCGACCTGCTTCACATCAGGGTCAATCGCAGGGAAAGCCATAGCTTCTGGAATCCAGAATGTTGCTTTCAATTCGTCTTCACTGGGGCTTTCAAGTGTAAGAACGTGCTGAAAATGTTTGCTCATTGAGGTCACAAGTTCTTTTTTCTTATATCCTGCAACATTGCCGAATTTCTGAAAGCACCCTGCCTCGGTAACAATCTGCTGTAATTGCACCTTGTTACGGCGTTTCAAAAAGGCTTCATCTGGTCGCCAGTAATTCCGCATATCAACACGCAAATCCTGGGCAACCTGATTGAAGATGCTGCCTTCATAAGTATCAAGCTGATCACAGAATAATTGCCCGAATTCCAAGGCATCCAGTGTCACCAAAAGGCTTTCTAAAACATCATCCGATAAGTCTTTGACAGCTTTATAGGCATCTTCTAGGTCATAGTTGAAAAGATAACCCAAATCGCGCCATGTAGCGTCTTCGGAGTCATGGCCGAGATGCGCCAATAAAGCCTTTGCCTGTTCATTGATAATTGCGAGGGCAGGGGAGGTTGTCTCTTCCTGCTCGAAATAGGACAGACAATCATGGTTTTTGAAACGATATAGCTTGTTTGCGACAGCAAGCTGTTTCGCAACCCTTGGGTTTTCAATCAAAGCCGATTGAACCGCGATACTTTTATGCATGGCCATATAACGGCGTAGCGGAGTAGGGTAAGTGGCTTTAGGCTTCACTTTAAGGCTATTTGCTGTACCTTCATCAGCCTTGGTTTTGATAAGCCCTTCATGGACTTCAACAGCACCGCTTGCCGATAACGAAACAATAACGCCTCCTGTCTCACCTTCTTCGGCGCGGCCATACTGCCAAGCACTGAAATAGCTCTCAACAAATTCCACCCAATCGGCTTTCTCACGATAGGATTCTGCTAGTTCTTCCGCCGCTTGCTTTTGCAAATCAAAGAATTGCTCTGCATCATTGAAATAGGTGTTATCATCCTCGCCTAAAAGGTCGGTTGTATACTCACCTGTGTAAAGCTCACGCTCAAAAATAGCCATAGAGAGGGTAGGAAGATCGCCCAGAATACGGTCTTTAATATCTTCGGCATCCCAATAACCTGATTTAGCCATATTGAGACAGCGTTCCTGCTCCTCAAATGTGCCAACACTCAATGCTTCTGGCTGTGAAAGGGTAATTTCACCTGTCTCAAGACATTCTTTGACTGTCTCACTTAACTGCATGAGAACAAGGCGACGTCTGACTGTATGTGCGCTTAATCCTGTTTGAGCGACAATATCATCAAGTTTTTCACCGTCCTGAACCAGTTTTGTTAGCGCTTGTGCTTCCTCCAATGGTGTAAGGTCTTGCCTTTGGATGTTTTCCATTGTGGCAATTCGCAAAGCCGTATCGGCATCGAGGTCGTCTTTAATTTCAACAGTAACCTCGTAATCTTTCGGCAAATCGCCATTTTCAACCAAAAGGCTGATAGCCCGAAAACGGCGTTCACCGCAGATAATAGGGTGTAATTTCTTTTTGCCCTTGGCTTTTCCGACAATCAGGTTTTGAAGCAATCCGTCAGTTTTAATAGATTGTGCCAAGCCAATAATTGAATCATCATCAAAGGCTTTGCGCGGGTTTGCATCCGAAACCTGAATTTTCGTGATTGGTAGTTTTGTGTAAGTCATAGTTTTTTCCTTTCGCTGATTTAGTTAAAAGTGCGTGTTGCACTTCTTTCCTATGAGCCGCGTAGCGGCACGAAAGCGGGGGAGATTTAAACCATGACCCGGACTTGCCGGAGGGGGATCACCCGCCTTGCACAAGGCGAAGCCGCGGAAA